>NZ_VPEP01000019.1:0-13533 GCF_013417035.1 Acinetobacter sp. YH16053 | reverse complement strand
CACAGGTACGATAGTAGATGATGGTTCGACCATTACGCCACCGACACCAGTCACGCCACCTGTTACACCGCCAACCACGCCACCGACAGCACCGAATGGCAACACGCCAAACGATGACCGTCCAACGGCATTGGTGAATAGTGACAGCAAATACGAAGGTAATACGCTGGTACATGATGTTGCGTTAAGCAATGCAAGTGACACAGCGACTGATATCGTAGTGAAGCTGAATCCGACAGTCAGTAACGCCATTGAAGCCAGTGACATATCGCAAGTATTTGTTACAGTTGATGGTGGTGCGACATGGACAGAAATTCCAGTAGCGACTGCACTATCAGCGACAGGCTTTACGGTATCGCATCCGGCAAATGAAACAGCGGGCAAGGTACAAATCCGAGTCGTGAGTAGTCAGGACAGCGTACTGGAAGGACCTGAAAGCTATGAAATCAGTGTACAGACACCAAAACAGGTAGCAGACAGTAGCTCAGGCACAGGCACAGGTACGATAGTAGATGATGGTTCGACCATTACGCCACCGACACCAGTCACGCCACCTGTTACACCGCCAACCACGCCACCGACAGCACCGAATGGCAACACGCCAAACGATGACCGTCCAACGGCGAGTGTGACTGGCGATACTAAAGTGGAAGGTTCTGTTCTCATTCATGATGTAACGTTAAGTAATACCAGTAAGACCAACACCACAGTTAATGTGAAGTTAGGTGCAACAGGTGATACAGCGACGCTTAGCGGTGCTGGTGCAGATGTGGATTTGACCCCATCGCAAATTAATATTGTGATTGGTTCAAACACTTATACTTTGCAGGATTTACTGACTTCTGCTAAAGCAACAGGAACAGGTAGTGACTTTACCCTGACTTTGACTCCAGCAGAACAAGTAGGTGGTTTCCAGGTACGTATTAGCAGTATTGATGATACTGCTGTTGAACCTACTGAAAGTTATACCATTAGTGTAGCAACACCGAAACAGGTTGCTGGTGATGCACCAGTAGCAACAAATACAGGTACGATTACTGACAATGATGTTCCAGTGTTAAATATTATTGGACCTGCAACGATAAACGAAGCAGATGGTACAGCGACGTATACTGTCACATTATCTCCTTCGACTACATCGACAGTCACGGTGAACTATGCAACAACGAATGATACTGCAACATCTGGTACGGATTATACATCGACATCAGGCACATTAACTTTTGCTCCGGGTGAAACAACGAAGACCATTACAGTACCGATTCTCAATGATCATACGATTGAATCTAATGAGAACTATACGATCGCTTTGAGTACTCCAACCAATGCGACGATAGGTACAGGTAGTGTAACGACAACGATTATTGATGATGATGTTGCACCAATAATTGATTTGGATGGAAATGACAGTTCTGGTGAAGTAGGTAATGACTACCGTACGTCCTATACAGTAGGTAATGTTGGAATATCGATCGCTGATACTGACATTAGTGTGACCGATGGCAATGTACCAACAGCAGATCATGGCACCCAGCAACATATCCTGAGTGCAACGATTGAACTTACCAATGGACAAACTGGCGATGTGCTTGATTATGGATCATTGCCAGCAGGTGTTGAGGTTGATGTTGCCAATTCAACAGCGACGAAGATTGTACTCATTAGCACCAATGGTAATGATGGTTCAACGCTAGTCGATTTTGAAGCGGCGATTAAAGCCATTACTTTTAAAGCTAGCGACACTACACCACATCCAGAGACTGAGCGTGTTATCAAAGTTCAAGTTACAGATATTGGTGGTAATGCGAGCAATGAAGCTGTAAGTAAAATTACTGTCAATGTGCTTCAGGCTCCAGGTACACCAGGCACTCCTGTGACCAATGGTAATGATCCGATTACTGGCGGTTCTGGCGATGATGTGCTGATTGGTGATGCAGGTGGTGTTAAAACTGTATTAGAACCAGGCAATAACTATAACCTTGCATTCATACTTGATCTTTCAGGTAGTATGATGTATGAGTTAGATACTCGAACAGATAATAGTTCAGCGAACCGATTAACTTTGGTTAAGGAAGCATTACTCAACTATATTAATAGTGTAGTTTTACCTTTTGCATCCAATGCGAATGATCCAACCAAAGGTGGTCAGGTCAATCTGGCTTTGATTCCATTTTCAAGTCAAGTAAGTGGCGGCACTGGCTTAGGTAATAATAATACTGGTGCTCCAAATAATGCTGCTGCGTATTTAAGTGTGTCAATTAAAGGAACTGGAACAGTATCTGATCCATATCAATATAGCACCAATGCAGGTAGTAGCTGGACGAATGTAAGCAGCTGGGATGCTTTGGTGACAGGCATTTTGACGACGAAACTGGGCACAGGTTCTTCAAGCTTTTCTAGTGGGGGAGGTACTAACTATGAAGCCGCTTTTGATGTGACAGCAAGTTGGTTTAATAACCTGCAACAAAGCAATGGTGGAGGTCAGGGTTATACCAATCAAACTTTCTTTATTACCGATGGTGATCCGACATTCTATGGTGTGAATGGCAGTAGTACGAGTGGTGCAGGAAATACGCCAAGCTTTTTAACTTTGCAAAAATCCTATGAAGCATATCAGACTAAATTGTTGACAGTGACTGGTGGTAACACGGTACATGCGATTGGTGTCGGTGCTGGGGTGTCCAAGCCGATTCTGGATTTATTTGACAATACTACAGCGTCGGGTAATACACATGCTGTGATTGTAGATACAGGATCACATTCGAGTGCAAGTAATACGACTGGAGTTAGTACACCAACATCAGATGTGAAGTGGAATTTCTCAGCAAATAGTCAAGTGAATGATTTCAATGTTACTGGTGGAACAATAACTCGTGATGGTAATAGATTGCGTATCCGGGACTCTTCTAGTAATGATGGCGAAGCCGCGATAGTGACCAGCACCTCATTTACGGTGGGAGCGGATAGTACTGGTGCATTGAATACCTATGCAAGTTTCACTTATCAACGAGAAACAAACGGCTGGAATACAGGTGATCGCTTTAGCTGGATATTGCAAAAATCAAATGGTGATGGAACATGGTCTGTTGCAGATTCTGGAACCAATGCGTTTGAGCGGGATACAGCAACTGCAACTAATGCAGTGACGATGAAGTCCAAATTACTTGAAGCAGGTACGTATCGCTATATCTTCGAAGTAGAGGACAAATCAAGTACTGGTACGTATTCGGTTTATGTAGATAATATTCAGCTAAATACCAGTGCGGGTAGTGATAGATTAATGACATCCACCAATGGCAATAGACCAGTAGTTGCTGGAGAGGCAGATATTGTCATGACAGCAGACAAGATGAAATATGCCTTGGAAGCGGGTAGTCTGAAACCTAATCCAAATGCTGTAGGACATGACGTGATCTATGGTGGTAAAGGTAACGATATTATGTTTGGTGATGTTATCAATACCGATTGGCTTGGTGTTGATAATGATACAACAGCGATTTGGGGTAATCGTGACATTAATGCTGCAAATCAGCCTGATGCTGAAGGTTCTGGTATGGCTGCTTTGACTTACTATCTCGGACAAATGTTGGGTCGTGAAGCAGAAGCTAATGATTACTATGAATTTATTAAAGCAGAATCTAATGATACAACAGGTGTAAGTCGCTTTAATGCGACCAATGACATGCGTGGCGGTGACGACAAGTTAGATGGTGGTGCAGGTAATGACATCCTCTACGGTCAAGGTGGTAAAGATACTCTTATCGGTGGTGCTGGCAATGACATCTTATTTGGTGGAACTGGAGCAGATACCTTTATGTGGGGTCAAACCCTAGTCCTCGATGCAGCAGGTAAACCAACAGGTGCATTGATTGCTAATGGTACGAATGATGCCGATGGTTCAACCGATATCATTAAAGACTTTAACAAAGATGATGGTGATATCCTAGATGCCAAAGCCTTGCTTAATGCACTCGGCTGGAATGATGGTGTAGGCACAACATTAAGTGATTATGTGAGTGTGTTAGGTAATACAGTTGATATTCATGGCAAAGTGGGGACTGCTGAGGCAGGAGCTAGCGTGAGTATTATTGTAGAAAATCATAGCTTTATCGACATCAGCGATATGATTACCAAAACTAATTTCCAGACCTAAATCTCAATTAGGGAGTGACTTCACTCCCTGATTTATTCAGTAATCTTTATGTATAAGATGGTAGCATCTTAAAAACCTAAAAAATTTAAAACAAGGGGGAAACCTGTGAAAGTATTAGCATTAACCAAAATGGCGAGCATGGTTGCATTTGCAGCAGTTGCAATGACAGTATCTGCAGCAGATTTGACCTCGGTGACCAAAACTGCGATTGAAAATAATCCAGAGGTTCAGGTGCAATGGTCAAACTTTCTTGAAGCAACTGCGAATCAAAAACAAGCGCGAGCAGGTTATTTACCATCAATTGATTTAAATGCAGCTTATGGTAAAGGTGATCGTGAGTTTGATGATCGCGGCTGGTTTAATCAAGGTCAAGTCGAAGTGGCTTTGACACAAATGCTCTTTGATGGCTTTCGAGTAAAGAATAAAGTAGAACAAGGTGACTATGCTGCACTGCGTCGTTATTATGAGCTCAACTCTGGTGTAGAGCAAAAAGCCTTAGAAGCAGCGCAAGCTTATCTTGATGTACAACGTTATCGTGATTTGGTACAACTTGCAGAAAACAACTTTAACAATCACCAGCGTGTATATAACCAAATTCAACAACGTGCCAATCAAGGGGTAGGTAACCGCGCCGATTTGTCTCAGATCGCAGGACGTTTGTCTTTGGCACAAACCAACATGCTTACAGAACAATCGAATCTCAATGATGTGTCTGCACGTTATGCACGTATTGTAGGTGTAGAACCAGCAAGTACATTGGCACCAGTGACTTTAACTGCAAACTTGCCAGCGAATGCACAAGAGGCTGTACAAGCTGCCTATGCACATAATAATGAACTTAAAGCAGCGTTGAGCGAAATGCAATATGCACGTGCCAATGCAAAAGAGTACAAAGCCAATATGTACCCAACGCTCTCTTTTGTTGCGCGTACAGGGCTGTATCAAAACCGCAATAGCTTTGATGAACGCAGTAATCCAGACAAATATGGTCAAGACAGTGCTGTTGAATTACGCATGAATTATAATTTGTTCAATGGCGGTGCAGATAAAGCGGCATTAAATGCAGCCAATGCACGGGTTATGTTGTCAGATGATTTGAAAAATAAAGCCTGTGTAGATATTCGCCAAACGACAACTGTAGCATATAATAATGTTGCCAATTATCAGAGCCAAATGCAGTGGTTACAACGTCACCGTGATGAATCTGCTGCGGTAGTCAGAGCTTATAATGATCAGTTTGATATTGGTCGTCGTAGCCTGCTGGATGTACTGGATTCAGAAAACGAGGCATTCCAAGCCAATCGTACCTATACCAATGCACAATATGATTTAAAAATCGCCCAGTTACAGACTTTATATAGCACAGGAAACTTATTGCCAACTTTAGGGGTAAAGCGTGACAACTTACCTGAAGTATCAGAAGTTAGCCAACGTGAAATTTTGGCTGAAAATGTGTGTGGTACAGCAAGTACAACCGCACAATAAGCTGTTTGAGCTATAGAGATAAAGATCAGGGTGCAACATTGTGCCCTATTTTTTTGACAGAGAAAGTTTGTTTGCATTGACCAATAGCCTTTTATCAAGATGTGGTGAACACGTGAGTACACAGATATTCGATCCTTTGGCATTATGCTTGATAAGGATTGCCAAAGATCATGACATAAGCATAACCCAAGAGGGCTTGTTGTCTGGTTTGCCATTACCTAATGGCCGCTTGATTCCGCAGTTTGTGGAGCGAGCTGCCGAGCGAGTAAGTTTATACAGCAATGTATTGCAACAGCGTTTACAGCAGCTCAACCACTTCGTATTTCCAGTGATTTTATTACTCAAAGATCAGACTGCATGTGTGTTGTACCGTATTGATAACGAGCGCGAAATTGCAACCGTGTACTTCCCAGAAATGAATGATACGGTGACAGAGGTAGCGTTATCACAATTGCAAGAAAAGTACCTAGGCACTGTTATTTACTTACAGCAGCGACAATTTATTGCGGATAATCAGCTTAAGATGCAGTCGAGTACGCAGCATTGGTTCTGGGGGGTTATTCGTCAGCATCGTTCGATGTATAAAGACATTTTATTGGCTGCATTATTTGTCAATATTTTTGCTTTATGTTCACCGTTTTTTGTGATGAATGTCTACGATCGTGTCGTACCGAATCATGCTTTAGATACATTATGGGTTTTGGCGCTTGGTATTACTTTGGTGATTACTGCCGACTTGGCACTTAAGCTAATCCGTAGTTATTTTGTCGATTTGGCTGCAGTACGTGCCGATAATAAATTGTCGGCATATATTATGGAAAAAGTACTTGGTCGCCGTATGGGACAAGATAATTTGTCGGTAGGAATGATGGCATCAAACATTCAATCTTATGAGTCCATTCGTGCTTTTAGTAGCTCAATGACTGTGGTTGCAATGATTGATTTGCCATTTTTTATTCTTTTCTTAGCGGTTATTTGCTTTTTATCTTGGATTTTTGTCATACCTTTACTCATTGGTGCAGTGGTTATTTTACTTTATGCGCTGTCTGTGCATATTCGTTTGAAACAGTTGTCTGAAGCAATGTCGGAAGCATCTCAACAGCGACAAGGCTTATTGATTGAAACCTTAAATAATGAAGAAACAATAAAAAGCTTTAATGCGACAGGACGTATGCAAGCCCTGTGGGAAAAAGCCACGCGCTTTAATGTACATTATTCTTCGAAGTTACGTTTTTTGGGTGGCACTGTTGGTAGTTTTGCAGGATGGGTACAGCAAATCACAGGTGTAGTGATCATTTTGGTTGGGGTGTATCTCATTGTAGATGGTAAGCTTTCGCAAGGCGCGCTCATCGCTTGTTATCTGTTGGCAACACGATCATTAGCACCTATTTCACAAGTTGCGGGGTTATTAACCTCTTATTATCAGGCTTCTAGTGCATTAAAAATGCTGGATCAAACAGTACAATCAGAACAGGAGCGTGACAATCTAAAAGGCTGGCTTAGTCATCCACACTTACAAGGACAAATTGAGTTTAAAAATGTAAGTTTACGCTATTCGGAGGAAGCAAAATCTGCATTGAATGATGTTTCTTTTTCCATTCGAGCAGGGGAAAAAGTTGCGATATTAGGTAAGGTTGGTTCGGGTAAAAGCTCAATTGAAAAATTATTATTGGCGCTCTATCGTCCAACAGAAGGTTCAGTATTTATTGACCAAACTAATATCGCACAGATTGACCCAGCCGAATTGCGAAGCCAGATAGGCTATATCCCGCAAGATATTGAACTGTTAAATGGCACAGTATTATCAAATATTGTATTGGGTAATCCGCATGCGAGTCGAAGTGCTGTCGAAAAAAGTCTTCTCGTGTCGGGATTGGCACATATTTTAAAAGCGCATGAAGATGGTTTATCTTTTCAAATTGGTGAGGGGGGTAGCAAGCTATCAGGAGGGCAGCGTCAAGCCATTGCTGTAGCACGTGCTATTGCTCAAGATGCAAAAATTTTAATTTTTGATGAGCCGACAAGTGCAATGGATACACCATTAGAGCATCATGTAATACGGCAGTTGCAACAATATATGACTGCTCAGCATACTTTAATTTTGGTGACGCATAAGCCTTCGTTATTGGCTTTGGTTGATCGTATTATTATTGTGGAAGATGGAAAAATCATTGCCGATGGTGATAAAAAAACGGTGATGAGTACGATGTTTCCTCAGCAAAGTCATCACAGTGGAGCAGCATCATGACGCAACCACAGAAAAAAACCCAACGCGAAAAACTCTTTGAGCAAGTAGGAAAAAGTATTGAGAACTCTGAACAAGTCAGTCAGTCTATTTTTTCCAGATTGATGTTATTTAAAAAGTATCAACCTGCGGCAGCAGATGATTGGCAAAGTCAAGTTCAAGAGGTCACACAGTCGCAAAAGCCTATGCAAGCACGTTTGATTCTTTATATTGTTGTAGCAATTTGCTGTATATTTTTGCTGTGGGCAGCTTTTGCACAGGTTGATGAAATTACTCGTGGTGAAGGTAAAGTTATTCCATCCCAGCAAATGCAAGTGATTCAGTCTGTTGATGGTGGGGTAGTAGAAAAGGTTTATGTGCAAGAAGGTGAGCATGTAAAAAAAGGCGACCTATTGATTCGTATTGACCCAACGCGTTTTGTTTCAAACTTGAATGAAGTGAATGCAAAAATCTTTGCTTTACAAACGAAAGTTCGTCGCTTGACTGCACAGGTAAATGGTTCGGGCTATACCTCAGGCGATATTCCAGATGGGGTAAGCCCGAGTGAAGCAGCACAAATTTTGGCACAAGAAGGGCAGTTTTACTCAGAAAGCATGCGTGAATTAAGTCAGCGGACGATGACCAATCAAGGTGCAGTCTCGACCAGACAAGGTGAATCACAGCGAGCTCAAGCAGCCTTATCTCAGGCAGAGCGCGCTTATCAACTTGCTGTACGCGAGTTAGAAACCACCCGTCCTCTACTTAAAACAGGTGCGGTATCTGATATGGATATTCTGCGTTTAGAGCGAGATGTGTCTAATGCGGATGGAGAGCGCAAACAAGCTGCTGCAAATTTACGTGCAACACAAGCATCTATAGGTGAAGCACAATCTCGTACTTCAGAAGCAGCGGTGAGTTTAAAAAACCAGTGGCGTAATGAGTTGGCAGAAGCACAGGCGCAGCTAGTGAGTTTAAGACAAAGTATTTCAGGCGTGGCAGATCGAGTAAAAACCACAGATATTCGTTCACCGACCAATGGTATCGTGCAGAAAATTTTCTTTAATACCATCGGTGGGGTGGTGAAACCGAGTGATCAAGTCGCGGAAATCGTACCTTTAGATGGACAATTGATTGTTGAAGCAAAAGTGTCTCCGAAAGATATTGCTTTTGTACGACCAGATTTGCCTGCGGTGATTAAATTTACGGCCTATGATTTTTCAATCTATGGCGGAATGAATGCGAAAGTAAAACATATTAGCCCAGACACATTTACCGATGAAAAAGGCAATATGTTTTATATCGTCCGTGCAGTGACAGACAAACCAACTTTCGGTAAAGGATTGTCTGTGATTCCAGGGATGACGGTTCAATTGGATATTATGACAGGTAAGAAAACAATTCTTTCTTATTTACTTAAACCAATTTTAAAAGCGAAAAACAATGCCTTAACCGAGCGTTAAGTCGAATAAACGTCATCAATCTACTAAAAATCCTTCTTTTAAAAAGAGGGATTTTTAATTTATAAAGCAGATTTTATAAGTGTTAATTTCAGTTTTTACCCGATCAAATAAAGATCTTGTACTCGGTTTTAGTTTTTCCCGCTACCAAAGTGTTGCACCCAGTATGTTCGATGGGTTGTAGGATTTCGGCTACATGCGATCGCATAATCTTTAAATTGCGGTTTCATTAAGTTATCGCAATGTCCTGGGCTTAATGCCAGCCAATTTTCAAGAACTTGTTTAAGGTTGGTTTGACCTGTTGCTAGATTTTCACCCCCACCGCCTTTATACCCTGTTTTTTTAATACGGAATCTAAGATTTTCACCTCCACGCCCGACATGACTTAAAATCTGACGTTGTGAAATATCCTGTGCATGCGCAGTTGAGCTCATCTGTAATTGATTATTCCATTTTAATGAATGAGTTGCCGAGTAGGCAATTTTTCCACATTGTTGGGAGTGATTTCGAATTTCATTAATGGCATTTAAAACTGCTTGCTGAAACTGTGGATTTTGAATGTCATCACAAGAGATTTTGTCAAAAGAGGCTAAAGTCTGTTGAGGATTTTTTTGAGTGGGTATCGTTGTTGATTTTGCAATGGTTTTATTTGATTGATGCTGCAAAGGCTGTTGTGGTTGTGAATTTGAACATCCATGTAGTAAAAAGTATAGACTGCATATAAAAGAATGATAAGCAATATTTTTCATAGTGCACCTCTAGCAAATTTTTTTATTTACAGTCTCGTTTAAAATCTTCATAATAACGATAAATTAACTCTACAATCTCTTTACCATCAATAAGTCTTAACCGTGATTTATTCGTAGCTTTACTCTTTGCTTGATTACTATAACTTCCAAGATTAACAAATAAAGCATATTCGCCATCTTCAAGAGTACCTAAGAGTTGATTTATTTCAGGTAAGCCATTAGATGTTAAAGTTTTTTTACATTGAACCTTAATAATAGGGGGTTCGAAGCCAAGTGTATCCTTGTGAGCAATAACATCAACACCGCCATCGCCCGACCTCTGAGTAACCCTAGCAACATACCCCATGCATTCAAGCAAATGAGCGACAAACTCTTCAAACTGATAACCGTTTAAATGTTGATGTAATCTACGAATAATAAAATCTTCAGTTGAATATTTTGCTGTTTCATTAATTACTTTAGTTACTGTTTCATCATCGGGTATTTCTTCTTGTTCTAATTCTTGCTCTTGTAACTCAACTATTGGGTCTTTATTTATTGTAGCTTGGTATTCAATACCTACAGCATTTAAAAAATCACCTGCTGTTTTCTTAATTTCAAACAATGTAATGTAAGCACCAATTTCATATAACGCTACTTGAGAAAAATTGTTACGTGGGACTCCATAAGGTGTTAGCCACGTTACAGGACGACGATTTAAATAAGCATCTTCGTCTTCAGAATTAGCTCTCTCATAATCTCCACTAATAATACCAATATAGACCAATCTATCCGATTTGCATGGGTATACCACATAATCTCCTGTTTTTACCACATGCATAAATCTGTAAATTGTGGCTACCTGAGTTCGGATAGAAGGCATTGAAGAATCAGGTTGCTTTGCTTGCAAAGCAAATTTAAAGGCTTCCCTATCAGCATCAATCTGACTTAAATCACCTAACTCTGACCAGCCAATTCCAATGTAATTTTTTTCAACTGGCTCAGTTCCAACATGTACGCCCATGTGTACACCCCAAACAGTCGGAGTATCAGACATTTATTAACCTTAAATACTTGTAATTTATGACGATCAGCATATCTTAAATAAGGATAAATTTGAATATGAGTATTATTGTGGGTATCGTTTCTGAGTTTAAAAAATTTGATGCTGATCTTAAAAATCCGAACTGGTCAGTATCCTCAATTAGCTCAAATAATGAGCTAATTGTTAGTTTATGGGTAAGCGTCCGCTGAACCCCATGCCTATTTTTTTAATTTGAGTTGGATTTCCAGCGATGTGGCAGTAATTCTTCTATTTGGGTCGCTTTATGCGTCGGCAGCCTTTTCAGCACATCACTTAAATAGGCATACGGATCCAAGCCATTCAGCTTTGCTGACTGGATTAAAGTCATGATATTGGCAGCTCGTTGGCCGCTGCGCAGCGAGCCAGCAAACAGCCAGTTCTTACGTCCCAACGCCCAGGGGCGCATCTGATTCTCAACCCCTTGCGCAGCAATGCTGCTCATATCTATAGGTAAATTGCCATCATCCAGATAGCGGCTTAAGGCTGGCCAACGCTTCAGAGTGTAATTGATGGCCTTGGCGGTGGGAGAACTCGATGGCACCGTCAGATGATGTTGGTTGAGCCATTCATATAGTTGTTGCATCACTGGTTGACTATGCTGTTGTCGGTATTCGCGGCGGTCTTCCGCTGTACCATCGGTCTTTTTCCTGAGTTCTGCTTCTATCGCATACAGTTTCTGAATCAGCACCAATGCCTGTTCAGCGACCTGACTTTTCCCAGTTACATGCAGTTCATGGAATTTACGACGTGCATGGGCCATGCAGCCCACCTCAATGACCTGACCTGATTTGAAGCGTGCTTTATAACCGCTGTAATCATCACAGACTAGATAACCCTGCCAGTCTTTCAGGAACGCTTCAGCATGCTGGCCTGAACGACTATCCTGAAAGTCATAGATCACCGCCTGAACTGGATTGTACTGTGTAGTGGCATAGGCCCAGACATAACCTTTCTTCGGTTTTTTATTATTCTCACCCATCCGCATGATGGTGACCGGTGTTTCATCTGCATGCAGCACCCGCTGTTGCAGCACCACCTCTTTTAAGGCATTGGCCAGAGGTTCCAGTTCTACACCGCAGCGACCTATCCAGTCAGATAAAGTTGATCTAGAAAGTTCGATTCCCGCCCGCTGATAGATCAGACGTTGACGGTACAGCGGCAAATGATCGGCATACTTCGATACCAGCACATGGCTGAGCAATTCAGGTGAAGCAATGCCTTTATCAATCACATAGGCGGGCATCGCTTGCTGAGTCAGAGTGTCACACTGATCACAGACCCATTTACCACGCACATGCTGTTCCTTATAGAACTGTGCCGGTCTGAAATGCAGTTTTTCACTGACATCTTCGCCGATACGCCGGAGTTGGCATCCACAAGCACATTGGGTTGATGCAGGTTCATGCTCAATACGGATGGTGTGTAGATGATCTGGCAGTGGTCGACGTTTAGGTTTATTGGTTTTGGCTTTCTGTGTCGCTGCATTGGTTTTATCTGCATTTAGCCGTTCCAGTTCTAGATCAACCGCGGCAATATCTTCTTCAACCGCTTCATCCCACAGATGGATTTGTTTTGCCGTTAAGTGTTCATTCTTTTGGGCGAATTTGTGCTTTTTAAACAGCGCCAGTTCATGCTCGTATTTTTGATTGAGAATAGAAAGATGTTGAACTTTAGAATCTAATTGCTGATTGGTGACTTCAAGATGTTGAACTCTGGCATCTAATTGCTGGTCTGATTGTGCTAGAGACTGATGCTGCATCGCCAACTGTCTGGTGAATTCCAGCAGTTGTTCATGGGTCAGTTGGCTTAAGTCAGGCAGCGTATTCATGACCGCAGTATGCCTGAGGTCATGAGAAGAATGAAATAGAACGTTTGGAGAATAGCAGAATGGAACAGCCTGGTTTAAAGCATCGTCACCACCTGCTGTCGTCCAATGCGCTGCCAGGGCAAACCTTGGATCAGTGCCTGTAACTGTTCCGGGCTGAGGGCCACGGTTTCACCTTGGTGAACTTGAGCCCAGTGAAATTTGCCCTGTTCCAGCCGCCGGGCACACAGCCAGATGCCCAGTCCATCATGTACCAAAACTTTCATGCGATGGCCACGTTTATTACAGAACAGGTAGGCGCAATGCGGTTTGATGTAGCCAAAGGCTCTCACCACCTGAGCCATGACAGTATCCATTCCTGCTCGCATATCCATGGGCTGGGTAGAGAGCCAAATTTCATTGATACGGATCATGTTGCCAGTGCCTTGAGTAATTCTGCCAAGGCAGGTTTTTCTGATGTCTGCCATTTTAGCTGAATATCATTATTCGTATGAGGCACGGTGATACACAACGTGATCCTCTCATCAATAGGTTGGCTGATTGCAGCAGTGTAAGGCAAAGCAATAAATGCTGGATT
>NZ_VPEP01000018.1:0-42600 GCF_013417035.1 Acinetobacter sp. YH16053 | reverse complement strand
TTTCCTGACTTAAATTTCGCTCAAATAAACTTCGAGTAATTTAAACCAATCAATCAATGAAATATTTTCGATCAATCAATCAGTAAAAATCCACACAAGTTGTTCTTCATAATCTCTTAATGATCTTAATTTCTGCCTCGTCAGCAGAAATTTTAACGCAAAACACTTCTAACAACTCAACCCTGTAAGCTAAGTTCGTAGGCTGTTTCGCGTCGGGATGAGTGCATTCTAGGGGATTTCAAAATCTTTGCAAGCCCCAAATTAGGATATTTTTCACGTATGTATTTTTTTTCTACAAAAATGCTTGGTTTTTTAATTTTTTAGCTATTTTTTCATCAAATTTAAATAAAAACTCTCCTCTACAATGCAGAGAGGACTTTTTTTATCCATACTTTTATGGGTTCAAATCGGTCAAGTTTTGAAGACTGCAATCAACGATTGCCAATGTATATGATTCGTTTCATCTTACGACATCTAAAAAATTTTACATCTCAGTTAAAAATGCTTTTGCATTATCCAAAATAATATTCCTACATACGGCGTACATCTAGCATTGATTTCATGTCAGCTTGGTGGTTTTGTCCGTTAATTCAAAGTTGATGCTTAGCATTTGCATTACCGACTTCAAGTTGACAAACCTACTCTTCTATTAGGCAAGTTTAGATCGCGCCATCCACATGCACTACTTACAAGATGTTTTACCATATATAAGTAGCTTTGAAATTTGAATTAGGTCTTAAAGTTTTAAGAATATTTTTATAAAACAAAGAGAAGTAATCTTACATTTTACCTTTAGATATAAAATACAACAAAACTAGAGGCAAAAAAAAGAAAGAGATCTCTCCCAAAATCCCTCCCTCGGAGTTGAATCTATAAACGATCCATATATTGTTATTATAGTTATAAGAAAAAAAGAGTCCCTTGGGGAAGAGACTTGGAAATTGTGGAGCTATAGTTATAAGTACCCTCTAGATCTGTTTTGTACACTGTGTCTAGATGGATGAATCATATACATAACTGAGCAAAAATGCAAGCCACTTGGCAAAATTTAAGTGTTGTTTTTATAAGGTTTTTTTTGAATTTACTTATTTAAATAATTCATATACCCAACATAAAATAAAAGCAGGCCAATGCCTGCTTTTATTTTCAATTACTTAGCACACGATTAGTCGGTAAAAGTGACTTTGGCAATCGCTTTTTTGCCCGCCTGAATAATATGCGTTGCATTTTCCTTCACAGAAAAACCTGCATCTACAACATTCCAGTCTACTTTTACTGCACCACGTGCAACTGCATCTTTGGCTTGCGCTGCATTTTTAGTCAGGCCTGCTGCACGCACAATAGAAGCAATAAATAATTCACCGCCAAACTCAGCACGTGAAATGGTCACCTCAGGTGTACCTTCTGGTAATTCACCTTCGGTAATAATATTGCCCGCACCTTTATGGGCGTTTGCAGCAGCTTCCGCACCGTGGAAACGCTCAACCAACTCAAGTGCCAAAATCTTTTTGATTTCTTGCGGATTACGCCCTTCTGCCATTTCTTTAAGCAAAATTTCAATTTCATCCATCGACTTGAAGCTGAGTAACTCAAAATAGCGCTCAATCAGACTATCAGGCATCGACAAGACTTTTTGATACATCGCACCCGGTGCATCAAATACGCCAATATAGTTGCCTAAAGATTTAGACATTTTATTGACGCCATCTAAGCCTTCAAGAATTGGCACAGTAATACAAACTTGCGCTTCCTGATCATAACGACCTTGCAAGGTACGTCCCATCAACAAGTTAAAGGTCTGGTCTGTACCGCCCAATTCTACATCGGCTTGTAAGGCCACCGAGTCATAACCTTGTACCAACGGATACAAAAATTCGTGAATCGCAATCGGTTGCTGGTTGTTATAACGCTTGGTGAAGTCATCACGTTCCAACATACGCGCTACGGTTTGCTGCGATGCCAACTGAATTAAGTCTGCTGCAGTTTTTGTTGCAAACCATTCAGAGTTAAACACCACTTTGGTTTTATTTGGATCAAGAATTTTAAAAACTTGTTCCTGATACGTTTTGGCATTTTCCAAGACTTTTTCACGTGACAACGGCGGACGTGTAGCACTTTTACCTGTTGGGTCACCAATCATGGCAGTGTAATCGCCAATCAAGAAAAATACTTGGTGACCTAAGTCTTGGAATACTTTTAATTTATTGATTAATACCGTATGCCCCAAGTGTAAATCAGGTGCAGTCGGGTCAAACCCCGCCTTAATTTTTAAAGGACGATTCTCTTTTAATTTCTTTAGAAGATCTTCTTCAGAAATAATTTCATGCGTGCCTCGTTGAATGAGGGCAAGTTGTTCTTCAGCCGGCAGGAAATTTGACATCACGAAATCCAAACACATCAGTTATTCAATTTGTGCGATATACTAACACTTTTTCAGCATATTGCAGGCTATAGAATAACCATGACAGCGATCTATATTGGGGTAATGACGGGCACAAGTATGGATGGTGTCGATCTTGTTGCTGCTTCTTTTGATCCACTGCAACTCCACGCGACCCTGACTTTGCCGTTTGATCCCGATTTACGTGACGAACTCATGGCACTGACTTTGCCAGGTGACAATGAAATTGACCGCATGGGCAAAGCAGATGTGGCTTTAGCCACCATGATTGGACATGGTATTAACAGCCTGATTGAAAAAAATAAACTGGATAAATCTCAAATTAAAGCGATTGGTTCGCATGGCCAGACCATTCGTCATCGTCCTGAACATGCTTTTACTTTACAAATTGGTGATCCGAACATCATCACCGAAATCACCCAAATTCCTGTAATTTCAGATTTTCGTCGTCGTGACATGGCTGCAGGCGGACAAGGCGCACCGTTAGTGCCCGCTTTCCATCAAAACTTATTCCAACATCCGAGTATTCATCGGGTAATTTTAAATTTAGGCGGCATTGCCAATGTCAGTTTGTTGCCTGCAGGACAGCCCGAAGCAGTATCGGGTTTTGATACAGGGCCTGCCAATATTTTAATGGATGCTTGGTGTGAGCGTTACACAGGACAACCTTATGATGAAAATGGCAATTGGGCTGCGTATGGACATCCGATTCGCAGCTTGTTAGATCGTTTACAAGCCCATGCTTTTTTCTCTAAAGAACCACCCAAAAGTACAGGGCGCGAAGACTTTAACTTGGAATGGCTAGATGAACAGGTTGCCGATTGGCGCAATGATGTGGAATATGACGAGCTGGAAGATAATCCTGAAAATATTCAAGCGACTTTATTAAAGCTCACCACCCGCGCGATTAAAAAAGCCATTTATCGTTCAGGCATGGATACAGGTGAAGTCTATGTCTGTGGCGGTGGTGCCTATAATTCTTATTTGCTAGAGCAATTGCGCTGGCGTTTGCGCAAACATCAATGGACTGTACAAAGTACAGCCGATTTAGGGCTAAACCCAACATGGGTCGAAGCCACCGCCTTTGCTTGGTTGGCAATGCGTTTTTGTCAGCAATTAAGTGGCAATTTACCTGCGGTCACAGGGGCTAAAGGTGATCGCATTTTAGGTACCATGACTTTGGTTTAAGGATGCACTTTTAAACCAGATCAGTAGCAACAAAAAAGCCTTTCCTCTTCTATATAGGAAAGGCTTTGATCATTTTGAGTGCATCAATCTACTTTTTCAGATGCTGATACTCAAAAATATTTAAATCATACTTAGATTGAGAATGAAGAACCACAACCACAAGTCGTGGTTGCATTCGGGTTTTGTACCACAAAACGCGAACCTTCCAAGCCTTCAATATAGTCCACTACCGAGCCAACTAAATATTGATAGCTGAGTGAATCGACCAGCATTTTTACATCGCCATTCACAAATTCTGCATCATCTTCATTTTGGCTTTCTGCAAAGTTAAAACCATAAGAAAACCCTGAACAGCCCCCACCTGTGACATAGACACGTAGCATTAAGTCTTGATTCCCTTCGCTATCACGCAATTGGCGAACTTTTTTAGCAGCGTTATCGGTCAGCTCAAGTGCTTGGGCATTCATGA
The DNA here is from genome assembly GCF_013417035.1 of Acinetobacter sp. YH16053. Classification (NCBI taxonomy): domain Bacteria; kingdom Pseudomonadati; phylum Pseudomonadota; class Gammaproteobacteria; order Moraxellales; family Moraxellaceae; genus Acinetobacter; species Acinetobacter sp. YH16053. The sequence continues at coordinate 38,542 of NZ_VPEP01000018.1, read as the reverse complement.
TGGATTCCTCAGATACAATTCAGATGTCTTTTTCGCAAAAAGACCACTATTCAAGTATAGCATACTCAATATTGGGACTGTGATGCAGAATTAAAGTGAATTCTGAGTAATTATCTCAAGATTATCGAATCATTTATAATTTTCATCCTGCAAACCACATTCGAAATTGGTTGGCGCTTCTTTACAGCGGAATTGCCACAATAATTTCATCATGCGCTTGTCATAGACTCCACGTTTGGTCAAATCAATCCGCGATTCACGCATCATTTTTTGATAACCTGGTTGATCTGCTGCAGGCACTTGCATCCAATATTTGGCAGGAATATCGGCTTTCATTTTTCCTAAAATACCAAAGGCACGTGGTAATTGGCCTTTAACCCATTCACGTGATTTTTGCCCAAAACCTGCAGGGAATTTATCTGGGCGAATAATAATATTACCCGTCACCTGTAAAATTGGATAATTCACAATTGCGCCTTTGCTGCCTAAACCTTTATGTAACTCTAAAGGACGGAAAACTGCGGCTGGTGCGCCAATAATATCGACCTGACCATTGTTAAATTTACTGCCAAAATTGGTAACATCGGCACTAACTGCTTGCGCACCAATTTGCTGTACCATGATTTTTTGCGCTTGGTCGTAATCTAAAACTGCAATTTTTTTGCCTGCAGCTTTGGCCACGCTATTAATGCTGCGGTCATTCACCATCAAAAAGGCATCACCCACTGGAATGACACCAGCCACTTCATACTGACCATTGCGCATATATTTGGCAAATGCAGGACTGGCCAACCCTTGCATGACTTTTACTGCAAGTTTTAAATCAGGAATAGCACCAATGGCATCCAATGAACCTGTAAAGTGGTTAAATTGGCGCCCACGCATACCTGTTACACTAATCGCATCACACTTACCTGCTTTAAAGTCTTCTGCGATAACCCCTTCGTTTTGACCAACACGTAATTCAATATTGGCACCCCAATTTTTTGCGGCCAATTGATAATCTTGCATTAGGTTGTAAACATCACCATTTTTTCCAACCAAATCAAATACACAAACCACTTGTTTGGCCTGTACGGCGCTGGCAGCCAGAGATATTCCCGCACCGAATAATAAAGCCTGCGTCCATTGTTTCATGCATGTCTTCCTTATTTTTTGTTTTTCTAACGTTGTTGTTATCTATCTGACTTAAAGCAAATTTCAAGTCATCAACAACCGAGTAGTTGCTCGGTTGTTTACAGCTTCATTATTCACCACCAAGTGAACATTCAAAATTGGTTTTTTCGACAGAACAACGGGCGCGTTTTAACACACTCATCATGGCAGGGTCATAAATGCCGCGTTTGGTCATATCCATACGTCCATCACGCAGCATTTTTTGATATTTGGTTTTATCTTCTGCGCTCAAGTTCATTTTATATTTGGCTGGAATCTCACCTTCCAAACGATTAATCATACTCATCGCTTTAGGCAGATTTTTTACAAACCAATCTCGTGATTTTTGCCCAAAGCCCGCAGGGAATTGTTCAGGACGAATCACAAAGTCTGCGGTCACTTGTAATACAGGGAAATTAAACATTGCCCCGTTATTGCCTAAACCTTTGTAGATTTCTAAAGGTTTGTACGCATAGGCAGGCGCACCGACCATATCGACCTGACCATTGTTAAACTTCGCCACAAAGTTAGATACATCAGAAATGACGGCTTGCGCGCCTACACGCTGCACCATAATTTTTTGTGCATCGTCATAGCCCAATACCGCAAACTTTTTCCCTGCTGCTTTTTCAATCGAGCTGATGTTCTTGTCGCGCACAAAAATAAAGGCCGAACCTAAAGGTGAAATCCCTGCCACTTCATACTTTTTCCCACCTAAATTGGTGACCATTTTGGCTGCATTACGTTTATCTAGGGCAAAACTGATGGCACGCTGTGCAATAACATTACTTGGTGCGCCACCCAATGCATCAATTGAACCTGCAAATTTATTGTATTGGCGAGCACGCATGGCGGTCATAAATACCCCATCACATTTGCCTGCTTTAAAATCATTGTCTGCGACAGCTTCATCCTGACGTGGAATTAAATTGACTTCTGCACCCCAGCCTTTTGCTGCTAGCGCCCACTCTTGTGCCATCTGAAAAGATTCACCTGACTTACCCAGTAAGTCAAAGACACATACATCTACTTTTGCTGCTTGCGCCTGAGCACTGAAACCGATCGCTGCGAATGCTGTCAATGTTGCGCTGACCCATATTTTTTTCATTGTTTCGATCCTTCTACAGATTTTTTTATTTTTGAGTGTCCGTACACGAAACAAATATTAAGCAAGTTCAAATTAAAAAAATAGAGCATTTACTCGAATTTCATCTGTCAATTCTGCCAAAACCTTATACTGCCTTATTTAAGCGATCATTTTTATTTCATAATTCACTTATATTTTATAGATTTAGATCAAAATAAAGATCATTTCCAACATGCACGTATTTTGTGCTTGTTTACAAAGTCATAAAAAAAGCCTGTTGTTAGATCATAATTTTTAAACATCACAAGAGAGATTTTTCGCAAATCACAAATAAAACTGGGCTTATTTTTGTTTTCTGGTGGGCTTCCATTAGAATATGCCCAACTTTTGTTGTGACCAGTAAACACCATGATTCAACTTGACCAAGTTTCTTTACGCCGCGGTGGACGTGTTTTATTTCAAAAAGCGTCTATGCAAATCCATCCAGGCTGGAAAGTCGGTCTTACAGGTGTCAATGGTGCAGGAAAATCCAGTTTATTTGCTGCGCTTTTAGGTAGTTTAACCCCAGACGAAGGTACGTTGAGCCGTCCGCAAGGCTGGACTGTGGCGCACATGGCACAGGAAGTTAAAGCATTGGATTTGCCTGCGATTGATTTTGTGCTGTCGGGTGATGAAGAATACTGGAACATTCAACAACAACTGCAACATCCTGAACAATTAAATAATGACCAACTTGCACATTTGCATGGTCGTTTTGATGAAATTCATGGCTATACCGCACCCGCCAAAGCCGCACAACTGATGGCAGGTTTAGGTTTTATGGAACATCAAAACAGCTTGCCGGTCAGTAGTTTTTCTGGTGGATGGCGCATGCGTTTAAATTTGGCGCGTACCTTAATGAGTCGCTCCGAATTATTATTACTGGACGAACCAACCAACCACTTAGACTTAGATGCAATTTTATGGTTAGAAGACTGGCTTAAAGCCTATGCGGGAACTTTGGTGCTGATTTCCCATGACCGTGATTTTTTAGATGCCATTACCGATCATATTTTACATATTGAAAATAGTGAACTGACTTTATATACAGGCAATTATTCAACCTTTGAAACCACACGCAGTGAACGCTTGGCACAACATCAACAAGCGTATGAAAAACAATTAGAAACCCGTGCACATTTACAAAAATATATTGATCGTTTTAAAGCCAAAGCCACCAAAGCACGGCAGGCACAAAGCCGTATCAAGCAATTGGAACGCATGCAATTGCTTGCCCCTGCGCATGTAGATACACCATTTACCTTTAGTTTCCGTGAACCGACCAAAATGAGCTCACCCTTACTGACCTTGGAACAAGTCAGCATTGGTTATGCAGACAAAGTGATTGCCAGCAAAATTAACCTACAAATTACCCCGACCAGTCGTATTGGTTTATTGGGGATGAACGGCGCAGGTAAATCGACCTTAATTAAATCCTTAGTGGGTGAATTGGCGTTATTGGCAGGTACTCGCAAAGCCTCAGAATTACTCAATATTGGCTATTTTGCACAGCATCAAATGGATGCTTTGGATGATAGCGCCAGCCCGATGCTACAACTGGCACGCATTGCCGATAAAAAAATCAGCGAAGCCACTTTACGCGCTTTTTTAGGCAGTTTTGGTTTTAGTGGCGAACGTATGGACACGCCTTGTGAAAGTTTTTCAGGAGGTGAACGTGCACGTTTGGCTTTGGCTTTAATTGTCTGGCAACGTCCTAACGTACTGATTCTGGACGAACCGACCAACCATTTAGACTTAGATATGCGACATGCCTTAACCATGGCATTACAGGATTATGAAGGTGCAGTGGTATTGGTGTCACACGAACGTCAATTAATTGCCAGTGTCTGCGATGACTTACTCTTGGTTCATGCAGGACAATGCACAGAATTTGAAGGCGATTTACAAGATTATGCCCAATGGTTACGCCAAGCTCGTGCAGACATGCTTAAGCAAGGTACATCCAACACAGCTCCATCCAATCCAAGTCCAGTGGTTGAGAACAAGACTAACCTAGTCAAAGTAGATAAAGAAGCTCAACGCAAACTGGCAGCACAACGCCGTGAACAAACTCGCCCTATTCGTAAAAATATTAAAAAATACGAAGCGCAAATTGAAAAAATTCAACCGCGTCTGACTGAAATTGAAACCGAACTGGCAGATCCTGCCCTTTACGATGCCAACCGTAAAGATGATTTGCTCAAACTCATGAATGAGCAAAATGATCTGAAAACCAAATTGGCGCAGGCAGAAGAACAAATGCTTGAATTGATGATGGAATTGGAAGAACTCGAAAGTAGCTTTGAATAGCCATACCGATGAGATTTTAACGCTATGCTAAATAGGGTTAAATCTCATCATATTTCGTAGAATATGCATTGTGTATGTTCCATACTTATAAGACACATTCGTAATAGTTTTAATCTTTAGTTTATCTTCACAACAACCACGCAAAGAAATTTAAGTCACTCTCTGCGTTTGTTTATTTTTACTTATCAATCTTGCACCACAGCATAGTTGTATGACACCCCCCACCCTGAATAAAAGTAAGACAGCATAGCTACCAAGCAAGAAGTTTTGAATTTAAAAATCACACTGAGTTTTAAATTCAAAATCTACAATTTAAATTTAAAAGCAAAAACTTAGTTATCCACAACTCAAACTAACTGTTATTTTAAATTCAAAACTCTAATTAAAGCCAAATCAATCCATTCTTTCATGGTTATTTTGAGTCATTGAATCTCAGTGATTCACAGAAAATCGCTGCTACTCGGCAGTAATTTTTGCTTTGCTAATACATAATTCTTGTATTTTCCAGCCCTGAATATAGCGCCAAATTTCTTGAATATAGCCCTGTTCATCCGCCAAACCAATCTGAATCCGACAGTTGACCTGCTCACGGTCAAATGCATATTCTTCAGAATCGACATTGGGTTTTTGTGGCTTCCATACCCCATTTTTAATTGCATGCTGAATTGTGGCATAACGTGTTTCACGATTTTCCACACGTGATTCTGCCGTATAAACGACTTTAAAATCGTCATCTTCATAGTGTGCTAACAGCTCCACATTGCCAGTAAAAAAAGCATTCACCCATGCATCACGTGCTTGTTCTAATTGATTATCCATCTTAATGATTCTCCTATATTTTTGGCTTAATGTAGCTCAGCATGACAGAACAATAAGTCAGTTTTATAAAAGTTATTTGGATGAATCACGACAACAACAAAAGCCAAACATAAAAAAGCACTCCGTAGAGTGCTTATGGTTATGCGGATGATTTGGACGAATTAAGCGTCAATATCTGCATTTAAGGCATTTTCTTCAATAAAGGCACGACGTGGTTCTACATCATCGCCCATTAAGCAAGAGAACATGCGGTCTGCTTCAATGGCATCATCAATGGTGACTTGCAACATATTGCGGTTTTCTGGGTCCATCGTGGTTTCCCAAAGTTGTTCCGCATTCATCTCACCCAAACCTTTATAGCGCTGAATCATCATGCCGCGACGCGAGTCCTGCAAAATGTGTTGCCACACTTGATGGAAATTGTTGACCGTAATTTTACGTTCGCCTTTTTCCAAATACGCACCTTCTTCAAGCAGCGTAAACCAGCTTTTTGAATTTTTCAGCAAACGTGCATATTCAGCTGAACCCAGCAAACCTGTATCTAGTAAATAAGTATGGGGCAAGTTGTGCACATATACCGTGATTCGTGGCCAATACGTTGCAGATTTTTGACCATCCGCATCTTCTTTTTCAAACTGTTCGATGCTTAATTCAGGACGCAAACCTGGCTGTAATCGTTCAATGCTTTGACGTAATTGCTCGCCCCATTGTTGTACATACGCCTGATCTGCTGCTTGATCAATTTTAAAGGCATCTAATTCTAATAAACCATCCAACAGACTTGCAGGATAACGCAGCGTTAAACGGCTCAAACTCTTTTGTGAAGTTTGATAATCAGCAATGACTTTGGCTAAAGCCTCACCACGAATTGCAGGTGCATCAGCACTCACATGCAGCTCCAATTCATCAATCGCATTAGAAATTAAATAGGTTTCTAAAGCATCGTTATCTTTGATGTATTGTTCCTGCTTGCCTTTTTTCAGCTTATACAATGGTGGCTGTGCGATATAAATATGACCACGCTCAACCAATTCTGGCATTTGACGGAAGAAGAAGGTCAATAGCAAGGTACGAATGTGTGAACCATCTACGTCAGCATCGGTCATGATGATGATTTTGTGATAACGCAGTTTGTCTGGGTTATATTCTTCACGACCAATACCACAGCCCAAAGCGGTAATTAAAGTACCTACTTCTGCCGATGAAATCATCTTGTCAAAACGGGCACGTTCCACGTTCAGGATTTTACCTTTCAGTGGCAAAATTGCCTGCATTTTACGGTTACGACCTTGTTTAGCCGAACCACCTGCAGAGTCACCCTCGACTAGATATAATTCAGATAATGCAGGGTCTTTTTCCTGACAGTCAGCCAATTTACCAGGCAAACCTGCAATATCCAAAGCACTCTTGCGGCGCGTCATTTCACGGGCTTTACGCGCCGCATCACGGGCACGCGCTGCATCAATAATTTTACCCGCAATGGATTTTGCCGCTTGTGGATTTTCCAATAAATATTCAGAGAAAGATTTATTCATGGCCTGCTCAACAGCAGGTTTCACTTCACTCGATACCAATTTTTCTTTGGTCTGTGATGAGAATTTTGGATCTGGCACTTTGACCGACACAATCGCGGTTAAACCTTCACGTGCATCATCACCCGACACCACGACTTTTTCTTTTTTCAGGATATTTTCGCTTTCCATGTAGTTGTTTAACCCACGGGTTAGCGCAGCACGGAAGCCTGCCAAGTGCGTTCCACCGTCTTTTTGTGGAATGTTATTGGTAAAACAACGTACGTTTTCCTGATAAGAATCATTCCACTGCAAAGCAACTTCTACGGTAATCCCGTTTTCAGCCTGTGTCGTGAAATGGAAAATTTCATTCAGATGGGTTTTGCCTGCATTGATATATTTCACAAATTCAGACAAACCACCTTCATAGTCAAAAATATGTTCTAAATTGACACGTTCATCACGCAATACAATACGCACGCCCGCGTTTAAGAAAGACAATTCACGCAATCGGCGTGCCAAAATATCCACATTAAAAATGGTTTGGCTAAAGGTTTCAGCACTTGGCCAAAAACGCACAGTCGTACCTGATTGCTCAGTGTCGCCCACTACTTTTAAAGGATATTGTGGATCACCATGGCGGTATTCCTGTTGGTGAATTTGACCCGCGCGTTTAATCGTTAATTCAAGTTTACTCGATAAAGCATTGACCACCGACACACCAACGCCGTGCAAACCGCCCGACACTTTATAACTGTTGTCATCAAACTTACCACCTGCGTGCAGAATGGTCAGAATGACCTCTGCTGCAGAGACACCTTCTTCAGGGTGAATATCGGTTGGGATACCACGACCATTGTCAGATACGCTGACAGATTCATCTTCATGGATAGTCACCAAAATTTCATCACAATGACCCGCCAAAGCTTCATCAATAGCGTTATCGACTACCTCGAACACCATGTGATGCAAACCTGTACCATCATCTGTATCACCGATATACATGCCTGGGCGTTTACGAACAGCATCTAGGCCACGCAATACTTTGATACTAGAGGAATCATAAGCCTTTTCATTGGTTTGTTCTGTAGTAGAGACAGATTGATCTTCTGAACTCATGGTTTCTCCCTAGTGAAAAATAGGTCTATCCAAAGATAAAAAAATTATTGCTCAACAGCCTGCACCGTTCCGTGATCGACCTGAAATAAGCGATAAGGAATCGACAACGCTTGTAAGTGTTGTTGCACGGATTGATGATCTAAAGTGGTAATAAAAACTTGACTACCCAATTGGCTTAATCGTTCAATTAAACGTTGTTGTGCGCTTAAATCTAATTCTGCTGTCAGATCATCTAATAATACCACAGTTTCCTTATTAGACGCATGCAGCATTGCAATCTGTGACAGTTTTAATGCCATAATCAATAGCTTTTTCTGCCCACGTGACAGCACCACATCTGCATCACCCATTGGGGTTTTTAGGCGTAAATCGGCGCGGTGTGGCCCATATTCGGTATAGCGACGTTCCACATCTTTTTGATGATAATTGCACAGATCATTCAACAAGCCTGTTTCGGTATGAAAGCCTGCGCTGTATTCCAGACTAATGTGTAAATCAGGCAATAAATACTGTAAATCTTGTGCAAAAAATTGCTGCCATTGTTCCACCGTTCCCAAACGCTGCCGATGCAAAATCTCACCATAATCACTGAGCATTTTGTTCCACGGTTCCAAGTCCGACAGACTTAAATGTCGCTGTGATTTAAGCAAACTATTACGTTGTTTTAAGGCACGTGAATAATATTGCCAAGCGTGATAAAACTCTGGTTCCACGTGGAACATCAACCAGTCCAACAGTTGCCGTCGTGGTTTTGCACCATGGTCAATAATATCGGTACTGAGTGGATCAATATGTTGTAAAGGCAGAATTTTAGCCAATTGCCCTTGGGTCGCAACAGGGTCGCCATTGACCTTAATCAACTGCTCACCCGATGCCATTTTTTGCATGCCAATTTTTTCAGTCAATGACTGAGCAAATACAATCGCATCTTGGCTACTGTTCTGAATGTAATTTTTAGGAATATGGGTGCGAAAAGAACGCCCTGTCGCCAATAAATGAATCGCTTCTAAAATCGAGGTTTTACCCGAACCATTTTGCCCATAAAAGACGTTAAACGGCTGCAACTCATGAAGTGCAACCGCTTTTAAGTTCCGAACACGCTCGATATGTAAACGCGTAATATGCATGATTCAGCTAGATTTAATCTTGAAATAAACCGCTCACTTAAACACGCATTGGCATCACAACATAGGTTTGATCTTGATGTGCTGGATCTTGTACCAATACCGATTGATTGGCTTCGGTCATGGTCATCGATACATCATCGCCATCCAATGCCCCTAATACGTCCAATAAATACTGTGCGTTAAATGACATTTCTAACGGCGAATCGGCATATTGAATCGCTAAATCTTCAATTGCTTCATCTTGTTCTGGGTTATTGGCACGTAATTGCAAGGTGTCCGCACTAAAATTCAGGAATACGCCACGCAATTTTTCATTACTTAAAATCGCCACACGCTGTAAAGATTGTTTAAATACATCATGCGCGATCAGCACGTTTTTATCACCACCACGTGGAATCACACGGCGATAATCTGGGAACTTACCATCAATTAATTTAGTGGTAAAACGCACGGTAATTTCTGCTTGTTCTTTGTCACGGCTTGGGGTGCGAATGGTCACATTCAGCAATTCACGCCCAATTAAAAGTGCCAGTTGTTCATCTTCAATGCTCAGCAAACGCTGCAATTCAGCCACAGCTTTACGCGGCACAATGGCTTGAATTAATTGAGTAGCTGTCGAAGATGCCGCTGTTTCACACAAGGCCAAACGGTGACCATCTGTGGTCACAGCACGTAATTGGTTTTCATCAATTTCTAACAAAGTACCCGTTAAATAAAAACGTACATCCTGCACTGCCATCGCAAACGCAGTTTTTTCAAACAAACGCTTCAGCTCACGCTCAGTAACCGTCACTTGCGTACCTTGAGCATTTTCTGTAGCCAATAATGGATAATCTTCCGCAGGCAAAGTACCTAATACAAAGCGGCTATTGCCCGATTTTAAAATACAGCGCTGATCTTCAGTGATTTGCAAATCAATCAAAGCTGCGCTTGGTAAAGATTTACAAATATCCATCAGTTTACGTGCAGGCACTGTAGTTTCCCCTGCCTGTAAACATGCCCCTTCAGTCAGATTCGTACTGGCAACCAATTCCACTTCCAAGTCCGAACCAGTAATGGTTAAGGCTTGCTCAGTCACCTGAACTTTGACATTGGATAAAATATTTAAGGTATGGCGACGTTCAACCGCTCCTACGACATGTGACAGAACATTCAGTAAGCTTTCTTTCGCGATTTTTAAACGCACGGTACATTCCTCTAACAACTGAAGATTGGAGTATAAAATAGGTTTTTTAGCAGTGTACTATGCGGCAAAAGCTGCCGCATGGCAAGAACAGAATTTGAGCAAATTCGGTCAACTTTGCAACAATCGTTGCAGGTTTTTATAGTCTTCGTTAAAGATCGGATCTTCTTCGCGCAGGCTTTGTACTTTTTCGCAGGCATGCATCACGGTACTGTGATCACGGCCACCAAATGCCATACCAATTTCAGGGAAACTGTCGCCTGTCAGCTCACGTGCCAAGCCCATTGCCAACTGACGTGGACGCGCATAAATACGGGTACGTTTTGGCCCCACCAATTCTTTGAGCGGAATACGGAAATATTCACTCACGACTCGCTGAATATTTTCGGTACTGATGGTACGTGCGCGAATTGCCAAGACATCTTTTAAAGATTCACGTACCACATCTAGATCGATTGGGGTGCCTTTAAAACGGGAAATTGCCACCACTTTATTGAGTGCACCTTCAAGTTCACGCACATTAGCCACCACTTGCTGGGCAATAAATAAAGCACAGTTACGTGGTAAATCTACGGCGCTGCTTTCAGCTTTCTTTAATAAAATTTCAATTCGGGTTTCAATATCTGGCGGTTCTACCCCGACTGATAAACCCCAAGAAAAACGTGACACCAAACGTGCATCCAATTCGGTTAATTCTTTTGGATAACGGTCTGAAGTCAAAATAATCTGTTTAGATTCATCCAATAAAGCGTTAAAGGTATAGAAAAACTCCACCAAACTGGCTTCTTTACCTGCCAATAAGTGAATGTCATCCACCAATAACAAATCTAAAGAGCGGCAGTTTTTCTTAAATTCTTCAACCTTGCCCTGCTGCAAAGAGCTGACAAAATCCTGCACAAAACTTTCTGCAGTCATGTACATCACCCGTGCATTCGGTTTGGCTTGCAACAAAGCATTGCCCACCGCTTGCATCAAGTGAGTTTTACCCAAACCTGTTGGGCCATACAAAAATAATGGGTTGTGCTGTGAAGCCCCCAATTGGGTCAATACCTTGCGACAGGTTTCCGCAGCCATTTGGTTAGAACGACCTTCCACAAATAAGGAAAAGGTAAATAACGGATTGAGTTGGCGTTTACGGCTTTTTGCAGAACTTTCTTCTTTTTCACGTTTAGGCTTGGCCACAGGCGCAGGGCTAGATTCCAGCGCAGCAGTAGTGGTAGCAGGTTGTTCACTGGCCGATAAAATTGCACCTGGACGCGAATCGACTAAAATTTCGACCTTACGCACGCGTCCCTCAGACAACTGCTCTGCCAAAATAGTAATCAATTCCAGATGATGTTCTTGAATGTAACGCGTCCAATAAGGATTAGGCGCATAAAGTTTTAATGTATCTTCAACTTCTTCTGCCACCAATGGGCGAATCCACATTGTAAAGACATTTCCAGAGAGCTCTTGTCGCAAGCGATTTAAGCAGTCCGTCCAAAGCATGTGAAACCCCTATCTAATCCATTTTTAAATTTAAAACTTCTCTCGACCGCCTGAGCGGGTCGCCATTCTAACCAAGTTATCCACATCTGTCATGACAAAATCAGCAAAATTGCTCAAAAAAGGAATCATTAAACCTGAATTTAAATTTGAAACGTGGTGTGGATAAGTTTATCCGCAAGGTGTGGATAAAATATAGCACAAAGTTATCCACATAATATTAAAATTATAGAAACACAGATATCCACAATTCAAAATTTTGTTTTATAAAAGAAAAAGTGGGTTTTCAACAGAAAAATGCGTCCCTAATAGTAATAAATTTAAATTTATAAATTTGAATTTATTTATAAGAAACGTTGCAACTGTGGATAATTCAATCTGAGTTTAAATTTAAATTCAAAACCGAAAATTTTAAAATTAAACAGAATAAGCTTGTGGATAATTATGTGAATAATACTGTTAATAACTTATTAGTCAAGCATAAACAATTACTTATCTTGTGTATACTTTAATTTGTATGATCAACCAGTCAATTGAGCGAAAACTTGTTAAAAAGAAAAATTTAGGCTTATTTTGCAAGAAACCGTGTTTTTCATTGACAGCTCAAGCAATGAGCACTAAAATCGCGGACCTTTATAGAAAGATCATTTTTGGAGTTTCGATATGAAACGTACATTTCAACCATCTGAATTAAAGCGTAAGCGCGTTCATGGTTTCCGTGCTCGTATGGCTACTAAAGCTGGTCGTCAAGTATTGGCTCGCCGTCGTGCAAAAGGTCGTCACAGCTTAACTGTTTAATACAGTCACGCTGAACCGACTCTTGGGTGTTATGACAACACTTTATGGCTTCAGCACAGAGTTGAGATTACGCTGTGCTGCCGATTATAAAGGTGTGTTTGATGGTGCGCTTTTTAAAGTGCATCAACCCCATTTCTTATTTCTTGCAAAACATTCCGAACTGCCGAATAGCCGTTTGGGTCTTGTCGTTGCAAAAAAGAAAGTGCGTCGTGCACACGAACGAAATCGAGTAAAACGACTTGCTCGCGAAAGTTTTCGCTTACACCAACAGCAATTAAATGACTTAGATATTGTGGTAATGCCCAAAGTTGGGGTAGATACGGTATCTAATGCGGAATTGCATCAGCAATTACAATTTGCTTGGCAGAAGTTACAACGTCTCGCCAAAAAGCATTCAAAAATAGCTCCCTCCCCACAAAAGTAGAGATGGCCAATGGTACGTTTACTGCATTGGTTGATACGTTTCTATCAGATCGCGATTAGTCCTTTATTGGGACCACGCTGTCGCTATATTCCAACATGTTCTCAATATTCTTTGGAAGCAGTCCATACGCATGGTGCTGTACGTGGTGTGTGGCTGGCTACAAAACGTATTTGTCGTTGTCATCCGTGGGGTGGTTCGGGCTATGATCCGGTGCCGCCAAAAGTCATTCGTTTTATTTCATTTCAGCAAATAGATTCTCAAACGCATCACATTACTGTACCCTTTCGTGATCGTTTATTGAACCAAAATCACTCTAACCACTTGGGGTAATAGATATGCAACAATGGGCCAGGTTTGCAATTCTCGGGGCCATGTTTGTCGTCGCATATTTGCTCATTTTGGCGTGGCAAAAAGATTATGGAAATGCTGAAACAGCACCGCAGCAAAAAACTGCCGTTGTTTCACATGAAGTGTCTGCAGATTTGCCGAATGCCCAAACGGCTACAGCAGCTTCTGATGTACCGCAAGCAAATATTCCTGCACAGCAAACAACCGATGCCACAGCACCTGTTAGTCAGCAGCTTATTTCAGTACAAACTGACCTTTATCATCTTTGGATCAATCCGAAAGGTGGTGATATTGTTCGTGTTGAATTACTCAATCATGACAAAAATAAAGACAGTGACGATCCTTTCGTCATGCTGGAAAGCGATGCTAAGCGCACCTATGTCGCGCAATCTGGGTTAATCGGGCTGAATGGTCCAGACAGTAGCCGTAATGGCCGCCCAAGCTATGAAATTGAAAAATCGACTTATAGCTTAGCCGATGCCAAAGAAAGCAAAAATAAAGCGGGTGAAACAGTTAAAACTTTAACTGTCCCAATGGTATATAAAACTGCCGATGGTGTAGAAATCATTAAAACCTTTAGTTTTACTGAAGGTGAATATCCTGTGCTGGTGAATCACAAAGTGATTAACCGCAGCAGCCAAAACTGGCAAGGTCAGATGTTTGGTCAGTTGAAACGTGATAATTCAGATGATCCAGGCAAGTCAGATCAAGGTATTTTTACCTTGGGTACTTTCCTTGGCGGCGCATGGGGAACACCTGAAGAACACTACAACAAGTTGAAATTTGACAATTTTAATGACGAAAAATTGAATGTCGATGCAACAGGTGGTTGGGTGGCCGTGGTTCAGCACTATTTCGTGAGTGCATGGGTTCCGGGGCAGTTAAAATTGACGCAGGCCGATGGTCAACCGTATGCAGCGAAGTTGGAATCACGTAAATCTAGCGATGAAATGAACATCATTGGTTTTACCTCGCCAACCATTAATGTCCCTGCAGGTACGGTGGCAGAAGTTGATGCGACCTTCTACTCTGGTCCAAAAATTCAGTCTGAATTGAAAGATTTGGCGACAGGTTTGAACCAAACTGTGGATTATGGCTGGTTATGGCCAATTGCAAAATTATTGTTTATTGGTTTGCAATTCTTCCATGGTTTAGTGGGCAACTGGGGTTGGTCAATCATCTTATTAACCGTTCTTGTCAAACTGATTCTTTGGCCGTTATCGTCTAAGAGCTATCGTTCTATGGCGAAAATGCGTGTGATTGCACCAGAAATGCAGCGCATGAAAGAAGAATTTGGCGAAGACCGTATGCGTTTCTCGCAAGAAATGATGGCACTTTATAAACGTGAACAAGTGAATCCACTGTCAGGTTGTTTGCCATTGTTACTACAAATGCCAATTTTCCTTGCCTTGTACTGGGTATTGATGGAATCGGTAGAGTTACGCCATGCACCGTGGTTAGGTTGGATTCAAGACTTATCGGCAATGGACCCTTGGTTTATCTTGCCATTGTTGATGGGTGTGACCATGTATGTTCAACAAATGTTGAACCCACAGCCAACAGATCCAATGCAGGCAAAAATCTTCCGCATTATGCCTGTGGTATTTACCGTATTCTTATTGTTCTTCCCTGCAGGTCTAGTTCTGTACTGGATTGTCAACAACTTGATTACGATTTTGCAGCAAAGCTTGATCAACAAAAGTGTTGAAAAAGACCGCGCTAAACGAGAAGAGGCAACTCCAGTCAATTAAGTATGGCTGAGCTGCTGAATAAATCCGCTTAAGATGGTAATCTTAGGCGGATTTTTCTTTGCATATATTTTGAAAGTTTTAGGTGAATTTTATGTATAACCGCAGCACCATTGCCGCAATCGCGACTCCACCTGGCCGTGGTGGTGTGGGGGTGATTCGCCTGTCGGGACCAAAAGCCTATGCGATTGCCGCAGCATTGACCCAAAAAGACTTACCCAAAGCGCGTTATGCAGGTTTTCGCCAGTTTTACGATGCAGCCAATGAAGTCATGGATGAAGGTTTGGTGATTTGTTTCCCCAATCCTCATTCATTTACTGGCGAAGATGTGGTGGAACTACAAGGGCATGGTGGCCCAGTGATTCAAAATGCGCTGTTGGCACGTTTACTGGAACTCGGTGCAACGGCTGCCAAAGCGGGTGAATTTTCGATGCGCGCCTTTGAAAATGGCAAGCTAGATTTGGTACAGGCCGAAGCCATTGCTGATTTAATTGATGCCACTTCACAAGCCGCTGCGCGTTCTGCTCTACGTTCCCTGCAAGGGGCTTTTTCCACCAAAGTGAATACCGTGCTGGAACAGTTAATTCACTTACGTCTGCATGTTGAAGCTGCTATTGATTTTCCTGAAGAAGAAATTGACTTTTTGGCCGATGGGAAAATCCTTAATTTGCTGGATGAAGTGGCTGCTTCGGTGACTGCTGTGCAACAATCTGCGCGTCAGGGACAATTGTTGCGTGAAGGTCTGCAGGTGGTGATTGCGGGCAAACCGAATGCAGGTAAATCTTCCTTACTCAATGCCTTGGCGGGTATTGAACGTGCGATTGTGACCGATATTGCAGGGACTACTCGTGACGTATTGCATGAAAAAATTACCCTGAATGGCTTACCAATTACCCTGACTGATACTGCAGGCTTGCGTGAAACAGGGGATATTGTGGAACAGGAAGGGATTCGCCGTGCGATTAAAGAAATTGAACAGGCAGATTTATTGTTATTGGTCTATGACTTGAGCCAAAACGAAGATCCGTTGCAATTGGCACAGCATTATTTTGCGGAACATATTGAACCGAAGCGTTTGATGTTGATTGGCAATAAATGTGATTTAACTGGTGTACAAGCTGCAATTTCAGATTTTAAAGGGTTTAGACATATTACTGTGTCGGCCAAACAAGAAACAGGTGTTCAATCGCTCATAGAGGCGATTACAGCGCATGCAGGCTTTCAGCCTGAAGAAGATACCTTTATTGCACGTACCCGTCATTTAGACGCAATGAAGCGCACGCAGCAGTATTTGGCTGAAGCACGTGAGCAGTTGGTGGTCTATCATGCGGGGGAATTAGTAGCCGAGTCGTTACGTCTTGCACAGAATGCTTTGGGTGAGATCACTGGTGATTTTTCTGCAGATGATTTGTTGGGCAAGATTTTTGGATCGTTTTGTATTGGGAAATGATTTTTAGCGATTACTTCCTGATTTGATACAAAAATAGCATTAAGTTTGAGTGGCTTAGTGCTTTTTTATTATCCTATTTGGGGTGATCTGCTACTAAAAATCAGCCTATTCGTTAATGTTTAGTTTCTCATTCGGCACAAGCCCGATCTAACTTATGTCATATTTAAACGTTTCAATTTATCTTTATGAAAACCCATCAATAATCACGTAAGTCTTTTTAAACCGCAGCATTTAAAGCTATGATGAGAAAATAATCAAAAATTGGCGCTCAATTCAATCCTAAATGCACGAGATGAAATCTCTGATGGAGGTATTTGGATGTTTGAACTGGCTTTTTTACGTGAAATACTCATTTCTTCGGTTCATTTTTTGCAATTGTCACTCGAAGCCATTTCTGTGATTTGTGTGGTGATTGGTCTAGTTAAAACTTTATGGGTGCTGGTTCAATTAAAATCGGGGCGTACTGCACGTTATTGTTTTGGGGATTGGCTCGCGACGGCGCTTGAATTTCAGTTGGCTGCAGATATTTTAGCCACCACGGTAGATCCAGATTTAGATAGCCTAATTAAATTGGCGATCATTGCAGTGATTCGAACCTTTTTAAATTACTTCCTAACTAAAGAATTAGAGCATCAAACCATCAATGAAAAATAATGGCTATTGAGTTTGAGATCAAAATAGAAGACATAGTCCCATTCATCTACAAGGTTTGAATATTTGAATAAACTCAACTGATCCAAACCTTGTCCTGATTTTAGTTTGTCGTTTAGATGAAACTTCATCCTAAAACAGGTTTGTTCTGCAATTGGCGATACCAAATAATGATGTAGCCACACAGTAAGCAGATGGCTGCACAAAAGCTAAGTACGGCGGTGGTTAAACCAAAATGATCGGCCAGATAACCGACTGCAATAATTGGCAGAATTGTGCCTAAATAGCCCACAAATAAATAGGTCGACATCACTGCAGCGCGATTCTGTAGATTGGTCATGGCATGAATTAAGCCAAAAGCGCCAATCAATGCCAACCCGTGTCCTATGCCTAGCAGCACATCACTCACAAAAAATAGAAAACTCCAATGTAAATACATGCATAAACCGAGTACCAATAAACTCAATAACAGCAAATACAGCCCATAATTTAGGCATTTTTGTGCAGGAATGGCTTTAGAAAAATACTGCACCAGCGCTGAAATCAGCAAAATACAGGTGATGGCCAAACCACTGACCAAAGGCCCGTGCCACGGAATAATCACTTGCACAAAAGAGGGAGAGAGCGAAGCAAATAAACTAAAGGCAGCAAAGGCACAGAATGCGGTTAAACCTGTAATATAAAATTCTGCATGAAAGCGTGGTTCTGGGCGTTCTAATTTTGGGGCAATCGAGAAGGCTTGTGGCGTAAATTCAGGCGGTGCTAAACGTAACAATCCAATAAAACACAGTACTGCACCCAAAATGACAGGAATATATGGACTAAACAAAGGCGCTGCTGAAAATTGTGCCACACCACCACCGAGCAAAGGACCTAAGCCAAACCCGACTGCGGTAATGACTGAACTGAGCTGTGGCGCATGTGCTTTATGTGATTCGGGGATACTCCACATTAAGCCAATTAACGCCGATGTAGTCATAAGACCTGAAGCAATTCCAATCACAAAACGCCCCAAAGCAAGCCAAAGTGCATTGGTGGCAAACATAGACAGAATCAGTCCGAGGGTGATGATCACTAAACCCAATTCTAAGGTTTTTAAGAAGCCGATACTGTTGCTGGTACGCCCTAAAAAGAGCAAGGTAGCCAAACAACCGAGCATATACGCCACAAAAATAAAGGTGATATGGCTGGGTAAAAGCTGCCACAATTCCTGATAAATTGGATACAGCGGGCTTGCAAGTGCCGTGCCCATGGTGCCAATAATCAGGGCGAGGCTGATCATCACGAAAGGATGCCAAGATTGAGATTGAGTCATAAAAAACTCGATTGATGGCTAAACTGTTGAGTTTAGTCTCATATAGTGAGAAATATCACTCAGTGTAAAGACAAGCCTTGAATCTGGTCAAGCCTATTTGTGTTTAAGCATAGCGTTTCAGCAATTTCATAAACTCTTCCAGTTCATGTTCATCAATCGCGCATTGATCACCAATCACATGATGGCGTAAATGCGATTCGATTAACTCATTCATCAAACCATTGACCGCACCTTTAATGGCTGCGACTTGTTGTAAAACTTCAATACAGCCATGATCAGGATTGTGAAGTGCTTGTTCTACTGCCCCAATTTGTCCTTGTAGGCGTTTGACGCGATTTAAAATTTTCTTATCTGTATGTAAATGACCCAACACATCACCTCAATTTTTATATACTCTATGGGAGTATATTTAACAATGATTTCCCATTATGCGTCAGCAACACTCTCATCGTATCCATCCACATCAATTCGATCAAGGCAATCCGCTGGCGCAGAAAAAAATATTATATGCGGCTTTGCTGACGGCTGTCATGATGTTCTTGGAAATCTTGGGTGGTTGGATTTTTCATTCCATGGCTTTGCTAGCGGATGGCTGGCACATGAGCTCACACATGCTGGCGCTAGGCTTGGCTTATTTTGCCTATCGGGCAGCACGTCATTATGCAGCAGATACACGGTTTAGTTTTGGTACATGGAAAATTGAAATTTTAGCTGGCTATAGCAGCGCCATTTTATTGTTGGTGGTGGCTGCATTTATGGCAATTCACTCTATCGAGCGTTTATTTTTTCCTGTCGATATTCAGTATAACCAAGCCATCCCAATTGCAATTTTAGGGTTATTGGTCAATTTGATTTGTGCATGGTTATTACATGAAGATGATCACCATCACCATCACCATCACCATCACCATCATGAGCATACGCATGACAGCCATGACCTGAATCAAAAAGCCGCCTTTATGCATGTGGTGGCAGATGCGGTGACTTCAATTTTTGCGATTATTGCTTTAATTGCGGGTAAATATTGGGGCTGGGATTTTCTAGATGCACTGTTAGCTATTGTTGGTTCAATTTTAGTGGCGCGTTGGGCGATAGGTTTGATGCAGGAAACAGGGAAAACATTGCTGGATGCAGAAATGGATCATCCTGTGGTGGATGAAATTCGTGAAGTGATTGCAGAGTTACCAGTCAGTGTGATGATTACAGACTTGCATGTTTGGAAAGTCGGACAGGGTAAATTTTCCTGTATTTTGGCATTGGAAACCGCACACGATTTAGACGCAGATCAAGTCCGCACCGCCCTCGCCATTCATGAAGAAATTGTGCATATTTCAGTAGAAATTAATCCGCCATCAGGCTTGAATGTTCCACGTGAAACCTAAAGCGTTGCATAGCAAAAACGAGTTGTAGCAATTGCGTAATTCTGGCTTAAAAATACTGAATTCTGTGCAGCTTTCAGCTTAGAATCAGGCTAAATTTACTTTATTTAGATGAAACACATGATTAAACAATTGAGTTTAGCTGCCTTAATGGGATTATGCAGCGCCGTGAGCATGGCCGATGTTGCAACGGTTAGTAAAAATGTCAAACAACAGCATCCGCAACTGAAATTAGACAATATTCAAGCCACAGAAATGAAAGGTATTTACAGTGCCTCTATGGATGGTCAAGTGGTGTATTTGAATGAAGATGCACAACATATTTTGGCAGGTTCAATGATTCGTTTAAAGGATCAGCATAACTTAACCAAAGATTTATTGATCCAACAAAACAGTGTCGATTGGAAAAAGTTACCATTACAAGATGCAATCAAAAGTGTGCGAGGTACGGGAAAACGTCAGATTGCGATCTTTTCTGACCCAAATTGCCCATATTGTAAACAGCTTGAGGCTGAACTTAAAAAGCTGGACAACATTACAATCTATACCTTTATTTTGCCGTTAAAAGCGCAATCTGTTGCGCCATCTAAACAGGTGTATTGTGAGAAAAACCCTGCTCTTGCTTGGGAAAACCTGATCACAAAAGCACAATTGCCTACAAGTCAAAGCAGTTGTGCCAACCCTGTGGAGCGCAACATTGTTTTAGCGCATCGTTTAGGTGTAAACGGTACGCCTGCGATTATTTTCTCGAATGGCTTTAAAGTTATGGGAGCATATCCTGCGGCACAAATTGAACAGATTTTTAAAGAATTTGGTCTTTAAGAACGGCTAATTTTTTATCTGATATTGGCAACTAAAATTGTGTAGTGTGTATCGGAGCAAACCTGAAATTTGTGATTGCGAAATAGATATAAAAAAACCGCCTCAATTTTTAGGCGGTTTTTTTATTGAGAGAGAAGATGTTTGACTGAAAAATTACAGTCGTTAATACAGGATTTAAGCACGCGATTTTTTCATGAACGTATTATAAATAAATAGAATAATCAGCGCACCAATGATGGAGGCAATAAAGCCTGCGGCAGAACCATCACCGTACAATCCCATCATACGCCCTGCATAGGTTGCCAATAAAGACCCTGCAATCCCAAGTAAGGTGGTGACAATAAACCCTGCTTTGTCATCTCCAGGATGAATCGCACGGGCGATTAAACCTGCAATAAAACCCACCACAATTGCGACAATTAATGACCACATGAGCAGCTCCTTGTTATCTTTGTTTATGTTTTACATCATGTTTCAGACTTATTTTTGCTGAAAAATCCCAAGGAAAATAGTCGAATAATGCTACAGCATGTTGTGTTTTTGTCCTGTTAGATAGATGAAATGCAAATTTTAGCCATAAAAAAAGTGATCTGAAACGATCACTTTTTTTAAGCGAGGCGTGTTTGTTTTATAAGCCAATTTCGCCAATAAACGGAATATGACGATATTTCTGGTCGTAATCTAAGCCATAACCGACAATAAACTTATCTTCAATTTCAAAGCCCATGAATTTAACTTCAAGTTCAATTTCACGGCGTGATGGCTTGCTAATTAAGGTACATAGCTCAATTGAATTTGGCTCACGGGTTTGCAAAATTTCCATCACTTTATTTAGGGTGTTGCCCGAGTCGATAATATCTTCAACCACCAAGACATCTTTACCGCGAATTTCACCATCCAAATCTTTTAAAATTTTCACATCACGCGATGACACAGTACCTCCGCCGTAGCTGGATACAGTCATAAAATCCAGTTCATGCGGCTTTTGAATGGTGCGGCATAAATCTGCCATGAACAATACAGAACCACGTAATAAGCCAATTAAAACCAACTCTTTGTCGCTATTGGCATAGTGAGCATTAATTTTTTGACCAAGTTCCTGAACTTTTGTTTGGATTTCTTCTGCAGAAATCAAAACCTGCATTTCAACTGTCATGGGTAGATACCTAAAAAGCAAAAATAAAAAAGGTGTTGACCTGCAACACCCCAAAATATGCGCTAATTTTAATATATCTTGCGCGATGTTGCACGTGCTTGCATGGTTAAAATAGCATCATTTTTGTGCTGAGTGAGAATCTGAGCGTAACAACAAAGCACAACCGAGTATCAGCATTGCCCATCCGATGGGTTTTATATACGAGGATTGCGCAGGTTTAGCCACCTGCTGCTGAGTTTTGATTGGGTTGGTAGTAGGCACGTTGTCCATAAATATAGGTCGCATGAATATTACGGTCATCTGCTAAAGTAATGAGGGCAAATAATGCATCTTCAAGATGTTTGGAACGTTGTTGTCGTAAGCGTTGTAAAGCGGTGGCATTTAAATCCAGCACCACAAAATCGGCTTCTTTGCCTACCTTAAAATTCCCCAGCTTATCGTCTAAGTCCAAAGCTTTGGCAGCACCTAATGTGGCGTGATACAACGCTTCAAAAGCAGAGAGTTTTGCCCCTTGCAGTTGTTGTACTTTATAGGCTTCATTGAGGATATGCAGTACATTAAACGTGGTGCCTGCGCCAATATCTGTACCTAAACCGACCTTCACCTGTCGCTCCCAAGTTTTATGCAGCGGAAATAAACCGCTGCCCAAAAATAAATTGGAGCTTGGACAAAAGGCAATTGCAGAATCGGTATGATGCAGACATTGCCATTCATGTTCTTCTAAATGCACACAATGCGCAAAAACCGAACGTGAACCTGTTAAACCATAGTGATGATAAACATCTAAATATCCATTTTGCTCTGGAAATAATTGTTTCACCCACGCAATTTCATTGTGATTTTCACTTAAATGGGTATGTACATAAACATCGGGATATTCGGCTTTGAGTTGCCCTGCCCGCGCCAGTTGCTCAGGGCTAGAAGTCGGTGCAAAACGTGGCGTAATCGCGTAGAGATTACGTCCTTTTCCATGCCATTTTTCAATCAACGCTTTAGAGTCTGTATAGCCTGAGTCTGCACTGTCACACAATGCTTCAGGTGCATGCCGATCCATCAGCACTTTACCTGCAATTAAACGCATTTGATGTTGTGCTGCCGCTTCAAACAACGCATCTACCGATTCAGGATGTACCGTACAAAACACCAAAGCTGTGGTGGTGCCATTTTTCAGTAATTCCTGCACAAAAAATTGTGCAATCTGATCTGCATAGGCTTTATCTGCAAATTGCAGTTCAGTCGGAAAAGTATAAGTATTCAGCCATTCCAGTAATTGTTCACCATACGCGCCAATCATTTCAGTCTGTGGAAAATGAATATGGGTGTCGATGAAGCCAGGCACAATGAGATGGTCAGGATAATGATGGAACTCTGTGTTGGCGTTTAGCTTTGCCTGCCCTTCTTGCCATGAACCAAACCACTGAATTTTGCCTTGTTCGCAAATTAACAAGCCATCGTCTACATAACGGACTTGTTCTGAAATTTGATCGGCTTGGCTGGTACAGTTTTTGAAATCAAGAAAGCGACCACGAATTGCGGTGCGTTGTACAGGAGATGGCATAAAACAACCTACATTTTTCATTTTTCAAGAGATTGTACCTTAAATGTAGCTTGCAGCAGTACGATAAAATTTATCGTACGGTAAATTAAAACTTGGTGAAATGAATACAAAAAGCCTTCTCGAAAGAAGGCTTGCAACGATGGTGGGGATTATTAAATTTTATAATGTGGTTTCATGGTGTTTTCGACTATGTCGAATTGATAACCACGCAGTGATTGTCAGCACAAGTACAATAAAGCCGAGTGAAATCCAGATAGGCATGTGGAATACATCTAACATCAGCATTTTAAAGCCAATAAATAGTAAAATTAAACCCAGTCCATACGGTAAATAATGCATTTTAGTGGCTGCGCCTGAGAGCAAGAAAAACATGGCACGTAAGCCCAAAATAGCCATAAGATTTGCAGTGAGTACAATAAACGGATCGGTAGTCACGGCAAAAATTGCAGGGATAGAATCCACGGCAAAAATAACGTCAGATGCTTCGACCAAAATTAAAACTAAAAATAATGGCGTTGCCCAAAGTACACCATTTTGGCGCACAAAAAACTGATCTTTTTCCAGTGTTGGGGTAATACGCATGTGTTTGCGTAGCCATTTCAACAACGCCATATCTTCAATATTGCTGGCTTCTTGCTCTGGACCTTTTAAGAATTTAAAGCCTGTGTAGACCAAAAATGCGCCAAAAATATACAAAATCCAGGAGAATTCTTGTACAAACCAAGCTCCAATAAAAATAAAAATGGTTCTGAGAATAATTGCGCCCAGTACGCCGTAGAGTAAAATTTTACGCTGTAAGCCCGGTGGGATGGCGAATGCGGCGAAGATCATCAACCAAACGAATACATTATCAATCGCCAGTGATTTTTCCAGCAAATAACCCGCAAAGTATTCCATGACTTTGGTGTTGGCGACTTCTAGCCCAACGCTGTGTTTAAGATACAGCCATAAACCGCCACCAAATAAAGCTGCCACACTGACCCAGGCGATACTCCAATACGCAGCGGTTTTGACTTTGACCGATTCGCCTGCTTTTTGTTTAAAGCCTAAGAAGTCAATGGCGAGCATGACTGCAACAATTGCAAAAAAGACCAGATATAGCCATAAATTGCCGATGGATTCCATACAATCTCCACATCCAACAACTGGCCACAAAAAAACCTTGACCTGTTGTCAGATGATTTCAAACATCTGTAACAACATGATCAAGGTCTTGCCTACATAGAGCGGACTTGTATCAACAAGTAGGTCACTATGCTCAGCGTCCGACTTTTTTCAAAGTGTAATGACGAAACGCTGACACGTTAAAATTATATTTTAACGCTTGGAGGAGGCTACTCCCCTTGTTCAACATAATTTGGGATCAGGACGTTGCCTAAATCTGCGTAAAGAATTACATAATTTTAAATGTTGTGCAATTTATTTTGCACGGTAAATCACTTTAATTTGTATTGTACAAATTCAGCACAATACTTCGTCAAGATTGTGGCAAATTGAAAAAATAGATTTAGTTTGATAGGTGGACTTATGCAAATTCAACATCAAGAAAGCCCACGTGGTGGCGAGTTTTTTATTGAGCGAGATGGTCGGCATATCGCTGAAATTACTTATCAATATCAAGATGATCACACTATTTTAGCAGATCACACTTGGGTTGATTTGACATTACGTGGTCAAGGGGTTGCCCGTCAACTATTAGATATTTTGGTCGCCTTTGCACGTGAAAAGCAGCTAAAAATTGTACCCGTGTGCTCTTATATTGAGACGGCATTTGAAACGGATACACAATATGCCGATGTTGTGGCTTAAAAAATATTATTTTTTAATCGCTATAGTTGAGCTTACCTGTTTTTCTACAAACACTTTTTTAAAGTAGATCAACAGGTAAGGTATTGCATGCATTCCAATCAGCATGCTGAATAAGAAGAATTTGAGCATCACCGAATCATTCAGTGCAATACATAAACCACTGATAAGCGCAATACAAAACCAGTGGAAAAAAAATGAGCTCACCCACTGCTTTAAACTTAGCCCTAATACAAAAGATGAAATGAGTATATTTGTTTCTTCATTCAGACCTAAACGGTGAAAGCCAATCAGCATGCAAAAATAAACAATTAATAAAAATGATGTGGTAAGCACGTCTTTAAGCATGACTTTCTCCAAATCTAAACCAAAACCGTACTTTCAATGCAATGTATGTTAAAAGATGCTACACATACACCATAGTGGTAAACGTACGGTTGAATTGTCAGTCATAAATTACAATTGATTAAAAAATAATCAAAACTATAAAATAATGAGTGATTATTTGAGTCTATTATCTTAATTTCATGACTACTTTTACATTAACAAGAGTGTGATATGTTAATCAGGTTGTGTTATGCCAGTACCCGAGCAGAGCATCAAAATGATTTACTCCAAGAAATCAGTGATATTTTGGCAACAGCTCGTCAATTTAATGCTGCACAACATATTAATGGGGTACTTTATTATGCTGAAGGTCATTTTTTTCAGTGTTTAGAAGGTGAACAACAGCAGCTCGAGCAATTATTTGAGCGTATTCAACAGGACCCGCGCCACCGTGATGTCTTTCGTTTCCCTGACCAAATACTTGAGCATGTCCATTTTTCAGAATGGTCTATGAAATATGTTCATAGACATAGTCAAATTTCGAGTTTATTTAAAAAGCTCGGCTTTGATGTTTTTCTACCACATCGTTTGGATGAAAAGACGGTACAGCAATTTTTAGCTTTACTTTTGGATTTAGAACAAACCATCTTGCCTGAAAAATCTCAACGGGGTTATAAAAATAGAGGTTATTCAAACTTTTTCTGAATTTAGTTTGTAGGGCATTAGGGTCATTTGCCTCTATCTATTGAAAACGGTTTAAATATTAAAAAGCCAATCTACAGCATGCAGATTGGCTTTTTTATCATGCAATAAAGTCAAGATTATTTGTCATTAATTATCACTTTCAGGGCTTTTACATCTGAAGTATGTTTAAATATATCATAGGCTTTTTCAAATTCTGAAAATTAAAATGGTGTGTTGCTTAATTTTCTCAAGGCAATTTAGCTGAACAGCAATTTTTTAGCAGCATGACTGTCGTATATTGGCATTCACTTAACCCGTGGTTGATGGTCAGGATTTTAATCCAGAGTTTGTTTAACTCAAAATTTACGACCTGCCCTTTGTGCGCCACATTGGCAATATGTCCGTCTGCTTTGACGACATTTTGTCAAATATTCCAAGTTGCTTCGGCACTGATAGTTCCATGGCGCAGTCTACTCCACGACCACCTGTAATTTCTAAAATACGTTAAACCGCATCTTCTTCTGCCTGGGTATCATCAATCTTATATCCCATGATCTATCCGCCTTCATTTTGGAGTGTGCATAAGGTGTTTTTGACAGTTTTCACATGTACTACAACGGCTGACACAAGAAATGATGCCCTATGTCACCTTTTTTTGAAATTTTTGATTGCCGAACCAACTTCTTTAACCATCCCGATGCCTTCGGGACCTAAAATATAGCCATCAAATTACCTCACTTGGCAATTGCAGTGTCTTGAAATTCTGGGTTTTACCTTGCCAAATGCCTCAGTCAGTACTGCAAATTGTAGTTTTGGTTAGCAATCAAGACATCTATTGATTGTAAAATTTCTGGACATAGGTGTTCTTCAAAATCAATATCATGGGCGCCGTGGTAGACCGTGGCATTCATTGTTTTTGAGATGGTGACCATATTTGTTAGTAATGGTGATGAAAGACATCCAGCAGGCAAGCTGTTGCAATTGCGATGCTCGCAGGAAGTTATCTTTCTAAAGTAACAGATCAAGATGATAAGTTCCTGAGCAGTATATTTTTTTAAAAATAATAATATATAAATTTATAATTTGGAAATCCCCTAATTTTTGCTAAAAACAGGGGATTTTGAAAGAAATTTTACGTGGTTGAAGCGACTTTAAGCCGTGTGTTGCAAAGCCTGAATGAGTTTTTGATGTAAACCACCAAAACCACCATTTGACATAATGACCACAGCATCACCCTCACCTGCTTGGCTCACGATGTTTTGAATGATTTCATCCAATGTATTGGCCACCACTGCATGATTGCGAGCAGCCGCAACCACAGGCTGTAAATCCCAATCTAAACCTTCGGGTTGATACCAAATTACAGCATCGGCCAAACGTGCTGAATCTGCCAAGGCCTCTTTATGACTGCCCATGCGCATGGTGTTGGAACGTGGTTCAATAATCGCCCAAAGCTTACGTTCACCCAAACGCTTGCGTGCACCGTCCAGTGTAGTTTCAATTGCGGTTGGATGGTGGGCAAAGTCATCATAGATTTCAATGCCACGTATGGTGCCTAATAACTCCATACGGCGTTTCACCCCACCAAAATTGGACAGTGCAGTACATGCAGTTTCGATTGCAACTCCAACATGTTCTGCGGCAGCAATGGTTGCTAAGGCATTGGCGACACTATGCTGCCCTGTCATATTCCAGCGCACTTCACCTTGTAGCACACCATTTTTCAGGACTTTAAAGTGCGAACCATCTGCTGCAAGTTGTTCTGCATACAGTTCCGCTTGTGAATCTGCATTCAGAGAAGTACGTAGCACAGGTGTCCAGCAACCCATTTCTAACACTTCATCAATATGGGTTTCTGTAATTGGGGCAATGATGCGCCCTTCACTTGGGATGGTACGCACCAAATGATGGAATTGTTTTTGAATTGCGGCCAAATCATCAAAAATATCGGCATGGTCAAATTCAAGGTTATTTAAAATGGCAGTTTTAGGGTGGTAATGTACGAACTTAGAGCGTTTATCAAAAAATGCAGAGTCGTATTCATCGGCTTCGACACAGAAATATTTACCTGCACCCAAACGTGCACTTTCACTAAAGCCTAAAGGAACGCCACCAATTAAAAAGCCTGGTTCCAAGCCTGCCTGATCCAAGACCCACGCCAACATGGTGGTGGTGGTGGTTTTGCCATGCGTACCTGCAACGCCAAGTACGTGCTTGCCTTGCAAGACATGATCGGCTAAAAATTGTGGACCAGAAATATACGGCAAACCTGCATTCAGCATATATTCAACCGCGTCTATTCCACGTTTCATGGCATTGCCCACAATCACCAAATCTGGATGCGGCTGTAAATGACTGCGGTCATAACCTTGCATTAAAGTAATGCCTGCATTTTCCAGTTGAGTCGACATTGGTGGATAGACGTTTTGGTCTGAACCTGTGACGGTATGTCCTAAATCGCGGGCCAAAAGTGCCAAAGAGCCCATAAATGTGCCACAAATACCCAAAATATGCAGATGCATTCCGCCTTACTCCACTGCTTTTATAGACACATCACGTATTTTTGTGCTGTTGTCGTGATTAATTTGATTTGAAGCAACGATAGCAAGGGTTTTGGCGAAAAGATAGTGATTCTTGTATCTCATTTCAGAGATTTTTCAGTGCTGAATTTGCGCCAAAGGATGTAAAAAATTTCTGCTTTTGCATTTTTCATGGCAAATAGCTCGTAAAATAAAGCTGAATTTTTAAGATAGTACGACACAATGTCTTCAGCACTTTTACTTTTGGTGATTGCAAACTGTTTTATGACCTTGGCGTGGTATGGTCATCTCAAGTTTTTACCGCATGATGCGCCGCTGTGGCAGGCAATTTTATTCAGTTGGGTGATCGCCCTATTTGAATACAGTTTGATGATTCCTGCTACCCGTTTGCTGGCGCAGCATGGCTGGGCGGTAGGTCAAATGAAAATTACCCAAGAAGTTGTGACTTTATTGGTGTTTGTACCGTTTATGATTTTTCTGTTTAAGCAACCTTTTAAACTAGATTATTTATGGGCAGCCTTATGTTTATGTGGTTGCGTGTATTTTGTATTTCGTGCGCCTTAAAGACGAGTTTTAGCTCGCTTGAATAGCTTTAGGTTCACCTATTTTGTTTAACTGTTTTCAATTCTTTAAAATAACCCGATAAAAATAATCAAAAAAGTCGGTTGAGTCGCCGTGTTCAATTTTAACAAGTCGAAAAATCAGTCTATAATGTGGAGTTCTTATTCAAGCTTGGCTTTCTCGCCTGAATTTCTCTTTCCTTAGTTTCGTTTCTGGAATATTTGTAATGAACGCGGCCGCTGCACAAGACGCTCCTCTCGTTGGAATTATCATGGGTTCTCAATCGGATTGGGCAACTCTCGAACACACTGCCAATATGCTGAAGCAGCTTGGTGTCCCATTTGAAGCGGAAGTCGTTTCTGCACACCGTACCCCAGATCGCTTATTTGAATATGCTGAACAAGCGCGTGATCGTGGCATTCAGGTGATTATTGCAGGCGCTGGTGGTGCCGCACACTTACCAGGTATGTGTGCAGCTAAAACTGATTTACCTGTTTTAGGTGTGCCAGTGAAATCTTCAATTTTAAATGGTGTCGATTCATTACTTTCAATTGTGCAAATGCCTGCGGGTATTGCCGTAGGTACATTGGCGATTGGTCCTGCGGGAGCAACCAATGCGGCAATTATGGCAGCCCAAATTTTAGGTTTAACCCGTCCAGAGATTGCACAAAATGTTGTCAATTTCCGTGCCGCGCAAACTGAGAAAGTTTCAAGCAACAATATTCCAGGTCAGGCTTAAGCGGGACAATTACTATGGATAAGACCATCGGTATTTTTGGTGGCGGTCAATTGGGTCGCATGATGGCACAAGCGGCTTTACCCTTAAATATTCAATGTACCTTTTTTGAAGCCAGTCCAGATTGCCCAGCGGCAACCTTGGGTCAGGTTTTTGCCAGCAAAAGCGAAAATAGCCTACAAGATTTTATACAGAGTGCTGATGTATTCAGCCTTGAGTTTGAAAATACTCCGTTGGCAGATGTTGATGTATTGATTAAGCACAAAGACTTGCATCCACCACGTCAGGCTTTGGCAATTGCTCAAAACCGCTTGCTAGAAAAAGGCTTATTTGATGAATTGGCGATTCCTGTTGCGCCGTATAAAGCGGTCAACTCGCTAGAAAGTTTACAGGCTGCTGTAGCTGAACTCGGTCTGCCAATTGTGCTCAAAACCGCAACAGGTGGCTATGATGGCAAAGGTCAGTTTGTACTGCGCAGTGCCGATCAGATTGAACAAGCATGGGCGAAACTTGGCCCTGCAGGCAGCTTGATTGCAGAAAGTTTTGTTACTTTTTCACGTGAAGTATCTATTATTGCGGTGCGTGGTCAAAATGGTGAAGTAAAAACTTGGCCATTGGCAGAAAACCATCATCACAACGGTATTTTGTCGCATTCGATTGTCCCTGCACCAAACAGCGCTGACTTGCAGCCTGAGGCACAAGACTATATCACTCGCCTGCTCAATCACTTGAATTATGTAGGTGTGTTGACGTTAGAGCTATTTGTCACTGACAAGGGCTTGTATGCCAACGAGATGGCACCTCGTGTGCATAACTCAGGTCACTGGTCAATTGAAGGCGCGGTGTGTTCGCAGTTTGAGAACCATATTCGTGCTGTAGCAGGTTTACCGTTAGGCTCAACTGAAGTGGTACGTCCAACGGTGATGGTCAATATTATTGGTCAGCATCCCAAAACTGAAGATGTGTTGGCATTGAATGGCGCACATTTGCACTTGTACAATAAAACTGAGCGTGAAGGCCGTAAAATTGGGCATATTACTTTAATGCCGAATGATGCTGCTGAATTGACAGATTTATGCCGCCAATTGGCAAAAATTTTGCCAAATCCATTGGCGCTCAGTGCTGATATGAGCTTGTAAATATAAAAATGATGCCAAAGCGCTCATCGTGATGAGCGCTTTTTTATGCGCTCACGTTTTTTATTCTGTCTATTTTTAGGATACTGTACCATTGATCTGTCTTGGATTGACGCTGCAATTTTAGGTTGATTAAGATAGATCAGGTTGAATCAGCAATCATCCCCATAACAAAGCAATACTCAAAATAAAAATTCGCATAAGTCTGATGGGAAACAGACAATAATTATGAATTCAAAACTTTAAATTCAAATACCGTGTTTTAAATTTATCACTATCTTTCAACTTTGAATTTAAATATCAGATATGAATTTAAAGATGGCTATGTGGTTTTTGAATTTAAAAACCAGCGGGCTTTAAATTTAAAACTTACTTTTTAAATTTAAAGCTATGCGCCGAAAATATGCAATCAATACCGTGTTTTGTGGGTAACTTGGATTGGTTTAGTTTGAATTTAAACTTTTAAATTTAAAAGTCTTATCATTGGCTGTGCTTTTGAATTTAAAATCGAGAAATGTTGTGCTTGTGGATAAGTATTTTAAGTTTAAAAATCAGAAATGAATTTAAAACTAAAAAATGAATTTAAAGTTACAGATTTTCATCTGATCTATATGGCTGAAGGTGTTATGGTAAAGCCAAGATTTAAATTCAAGACACATCAAAGGGTATTATGCATCGTTTCGCTGTGATTTTTGCGACAGCTGCAATGGCAGCTACTCAGGTTCAGGCAGAACTGATTATCAATGGAAAATCTGTCACCGTAACGCCAACAGTCAGTACATCTGCAAATTTTCAACCACAAAACCATTTTCAAAGTTGTTTGGCCAATTTACGCAGCCAAGCCATTGCCAAAGGGGTGAGTGGCAGCAGTTATGATCGCTATACTCAAAATCTCAGCCCAGATTATTCAGTCATCGAGCGTTTAAATTACCAACCTGAATTTTCCACGCCAATTTGGGACTACCTTTCAGGCTTGGTGGATGATGAGCGCGTGCAGGCAGGACAGCAGAAATTGGCACAGCACCGTGATGTGCTCAATCGTGTTGCAGCAGCCTATGGCGTACCTGCAGAAACCGTAGTGGCGGTTTGGGGTGTAGAAAGTAACTTTGGTGCGATTTCAGGATCCTATCCATTATTGCAAGCGCTAGGTACCTTGAGCTGTGAAGGACGCCGTCAAAGCTATTTCCGAGGTGAGTTTTTTACCACCATGCGTTTATTGCAACGTGGTGATGTCACTGAATCACAATTAAAAGGCTCATGGGCAGGGGCGTTTGGGCATACTCAGTTTATGCCATCGACCTATGATGAGTTGGCGGTCGATTTTGATGGTGATGGTCGCCGTGACTTAGTATCTAGTATTCCAGATGCTTTGGCTTCCACCGCTAACTTTTTAAAACGTCGCGGCTGGCAAACAGGGCAGCCGTGGGGCTTTGAAGTCAAAGTGCCTGCAGGCATGTCTTTGAGTGGTGAAGGGCGACGCAATAAAAAATCCCTCAGCAGTTGGGTTAATCGTGGGTTGACTCGTGCAGATGGTTCGGCATTAATTCAGGGCAATTTATCGGGCAGTAGTCAGGCAGGCTTGATGGCACCTGCAGGTGCGAATGGCCCTGTATTCTTAGTGTTTAGAAACTTCGATGCCATTTATAGCTATAACGCAGCAGAAAGTTATGCCTTAGCGATTGCGCATTTATCAGATCGTTTAATGGGGCAGTCTGCATTCCGCACCGCTTGGCCAACCGATGATGCAGGTACATCCCGCGCAGAACGCCGTGAAATTCAACGCTTTTTGTTAAGTCGTGGTTATGACATTGGTGAAGTGGATGGTTTAATTGGCGACAAAACCCGTCAAGCGATTCGTCAGGAACAGACTCGACTCGGCTTGGCTGCAACAGGTCGGGCAGGGCAGCAAATTTTAAGAGCGTTTCGTAATGAAGCGGCCAAACAAATGATGCAATAAGTTGTTGCGATTGCATAAAAAAGGTCTGCAAATGTGCAGACCTTTTTAATTTTTGTCTTAAAACAGGGGATTAAGGTTCAATTTTCACTGCTTCAAGCAAATCAAAAATCACAGTCGTGACATCTTGGCTTAATTCTTTGTTATTAAAAATTTCATAAGCTGAAATGGTGATGTCGGTATCACTTGGCAGCAAACGCTGTTCTTCTTCAATCAGGTGTTCAATTGGTAATAAGGTCTGTCTAACCTCAAGATGCAAAATATCTTTGTATTCAATATTTTCATCTTCAAGTTCAATCACTTGCTCATTAAAATACGGCAATAAAATCGAGTGGAGACAAGGTTGAAGCTCAACAATATCAAAAATTTCGATATCACGGCTTTGTTCAATCGTGCTGATGTGGTCATTTACTTCAATCAGGATATGGTAGTAACTCACATGAATCTCCACAGATCGTTCAGGGTTATACAGAGCGTCCACAATAACATGAAATGAGTAAATTTGCTGCCTCTTCGCGTGTAATGCCTATGTAACGATGCTGCGGGGCAGGCTGTGTGGTTGTTTTAATTCGGCTTGATTATTTAATGCCGTGCATGTAGCAAATCAATATCAGCCGGGCGGAGTTGGAAATTTTTCAACTGTTGATCTTTTAACATGGGGTACATTAGGGCATGTGGGTCATTGTGATGTTGCAAGCCAAGTGCATGTCCAAACTCATGTGCCAAGGTTAAGCGTAAATCATCTTCAGATTGAAACTCATAAATTCGGATGGCACGTCCATCGAAACTGCCTTTGTCAAATAAACGAGGCTGAAAGCGGATGTTATATTGTTGTATAGATACATCAATGTCCTGATTCAGTTGATTGAGTGCATCTACTTGTTGATTGAGCTGATCAATTTGCTGATTAAATTGCGCAATTTCATGCTCTAAATTCCACATATGTTGCTGGATGTCTTGCTTCTTAGCTGCAAAAACCTCATGTTGTGACGGATGTAATCCACCACTTTGATTAATCTGTTGAACTTGTTGATTGTATTGTGCGAGTTGCTGCTCAAACTGCATTTTTTTAGCAGCAAGTTGCGAGTTTTTGTCATCAATTTGCTGTTTAAGCATCTGAACTTGCTGGCTTTGTTCATTCCAATGCTGTTGACGCTGTTCAATTTCACTAAGCTGCTGACGACGTTGATTGGACTCATCTTGTCGTTGGTCATAAATTAAATGAATTGCGAGTTTGGCCTTTGGGTCATAGACAAAATAATCTTGTCCCGTGCCGTGTTTCCAAATATCGGTAGCTTCCTGACTGATGCGAAGCAGATCGGCTTGACCCAACCCAAAACGAGGGTCTAGCTCTGCAATACGGTAGCGTAAGCGTGTGTCTAAAGGATGTTGCAATCGATCAAGTGCGGTATTGTGCCGTGTGTGTGGGTGTTGAATATTTTGATAAATCAGCAAAATAGCAAATACTATGATTGCACCCAAAAGAAACAAACGCATCGCCAAGCAACTTCCTTTTTTGACTTACTGTAGCCGAAAGCAGGGCAGTAACTCAATCTATTTAGAGGTTTACTCAGGCTTTAGCGTATTGATTTGAGAATCTAAGTTTTAAAAAAAGATGCATATTCATTGGGCATAAAAAAACCGCACTGCAATGGTTTGCAGCGCGGTTTTTGGTTTGTGTTAAAGCGACAAATTATTTTTTGTCATCTTTCACTTCGGTGAATTCAGCATCCACAACGCCATCATCGGCTTTTTGTTGACCTGCGTCACCGCCAAATGCATTTGGGTCGAAACCTTGTGCACCGCCTTGACCTTGTGCAGCTTCATACGCACGTTGCGTAATTGGCATGATGATGTTTTGCAATGCTTCAGTTTTTGCTTTGATTGCATCTACATCATTTTCTTTGGTTGTCGCTTCAAGCTCAGTGACTGCAGTTTCAATCGCAGTTTTTTCATCGGCAGTCACTTGTTCACCAAGGTCTTTTACTGCTTTTTGAGCAGAAGAAACTAAAGCATCCGCTTCGTTACGTGCTTTTGCAAGTTCTTCAAACTTACGGTCTTCTTCAGCATTTGCTTCAGCATCTTTAATCATCGCTTCAATTTCAGCATCGCTCAAACCAGAGTTTGCTTTAATTTGAATCGATTGTTCTTTGCCTGTGCTCTTGTCTTTTGCAGACACTTTCAAGATACCGTCAGCGTTAATGTCGAACGAAACTTCAATTTGTGGCACACCGCGTGGCGCTGGTGGAATGTCACCTAATTGGAAGTTACCCAACAATTTGTTTTGTTGAGCCATTTTACGCTCACCTTGGTAAACTGAAATGTCTACTGCAGGCTGGTTGTCTGCCGCTGTTGAGAACACTTGAGATTTCTTCGCAGGAATCGTGGTGTTTTTCTCAATGATTGGCGTCAACACGCCACCCATAGTTTCAATACCAAGCGTTAACGGAGTTACGTCTAGAAGCAATACGTCAGTTTTGTCACCAGACAATACGGCACCCTGAATTGCTGCACCAATTGCAACAGCTTCGTCTGGGTTTACGTCTTTACGTGGCTCTTTGCCAAAGAATTCTTGTACTTTTTGTTGTACAAGTGGCATACGTGATTGACCACCCACCAAAATCACGTCAGAGATGTCAGAAGTTGAAAGTCCTGCATCTTGTAGCGCAACTTTACATGGCTCAATGGTACGAGCGACTAAATCAGCAACCAAACCTTCAAGTTTGGCGCGAGTCACGTTCATCACCAAGTGCTTCGGACCTGTTGCGTCTGCAGTGATATATGGCAAGTTGATTTCAGTCGCATTTGAAGATGAAAGCTCGATTTTTGCTTTCTCAGCCGCTTCTTTCAGACGTTGTAATGCCAATGGATCTTGTTTCAAGTTGAAGTTTTGCTCTTTTTTGAACTCTTCAACCAAGTATTCGATCAAGGCATTGTCAAAGTCTTCACCACCAAGGAAGGTATCACCGTTGGTTGATAACACTTCAATTTGTTGGTCGCCATCAAGGTCTGCAATTTCAATGATCGATACGTCAAAAGTACCACCACCCAAGTCATATACAGCAACTTTACGGTCGCCTTCTTTCTTGTCCATACCAAATGCAAGCGCAGCAGCAGTTGGTTCGTTAATGATACGTTTAACTTCTAAACCAGCAATTTTACCCGCATCTTTCGTTGCTTGACGCTGTGCATCGTTAAAGTACGCAGGTACAGTAATTACTGCTTCAGTCACGGTTTCACCTAAGTAATCTTCGGCAGTCTTTTTCATCTTTTTCAAAGTTTCAGCAGAAATTTGCTGTGGCGCAAGTTTCTTGTCATTCACTTCAACCCAAGCATCGCCATTGTCTGCTTTGATGATTTTGTAAGGTACAAGACCAATGTCTTTTTGTACCGCTTGGTCTTCATAACGACGACCAATCAAACGCTTAATTGCGAATAATGTGTTTTTCGGGTTAGTTACAGCCTGACGCTTTGCAGATTGACCTACAAGAATTTCGCCATCTTTATAAGCAATAATAGATGGAGTTGTACGTGCGCCTTCTGCGTTTTCAATTACTTTAACTTTGTCGCCTTCAAGTACCGCTACACATGAGTTAGTTGTACCTAAGTCAATACCAATGATTTTAGCCATTTGGATGTTTCCTCAAAAATTCTTTTGCAATGTTTTCACTTGTTATTCGATATGAGAGCCAATCAAAATTTTTCAAGTTGTTTAGATGAAAATTTTTTATCAACTCTCGATTTTATAAGGCTTAAGCGCCAACCATCACCATTGCAGGGCGGAGTAAGCGACCATGTAAGGTGTAGCCTTTTTGTAATACGTTGCCAATTTCATTGGCTTTTGCATTTGGATCAATCCCTACGGCTTGATGCAGGTCTGCATTGAAACCATTGGCTGTATCAATCACCACCACACCAAACTTTTCTAAAGTGGTCAGTAATGATTTCAAGGTCAGTTCCACACCTTCAGACAAGGCAGTTTTTTCATCACCATTGGCGGCAATAGCACGCTCAAGGTTGTCTACAGAATCCAATAATTCTTTAGCAAACTTTTCTAAAGCAAACTTTTTAGCTGTATCTGCTTCACGTTCTAAACGCTCTTTGGTTTTTTCCGCTTCGTAAACTGCATTGGCAGTACGTGCTTTTTCCAATTTTAGGTTTTCTTCAAGTTTGCTCAGTTGTTCTTGTAAAGACTCAACGGAAACTTCTGCTTGCTCAGTATCTTGCGCTGTTTGTTGTTCCGTCTGCTCTTGCTCAAGGTCTTGAGTTTGTTCGTTCTGCTCAGTTGCCATTGATTTACTCCGTTTAAATGGGTTTTTAAACATGTACAGTCCTTTGGCGTCAGTGCTAACTGCGTTATTGCTGAACTGCCATGGTTAGAGAAGTTCGTAATTAGCTAAGAAATCGGGGCAGGGCAGGCAAAATTCAAGCGTGCCAGTAGATTAATTTTCATTGCCATGAAATTTGGTCAAAACAATACATTTTGAATCAAGATGTCGGCGGATGAATGAAGCAAATTAAACTTTGAAACTTATAATATTTTTTTGTTTAAAAAAGTATGGTAATAGGGAGCTGATTATTCAGCTAAACCAGTGCTTTTATTACGGAGATAGAGGGCGTTCAAAATTCTGTGTCAGTAAATTTGACTAGATTTTAATTATATCATCTAATCGACCTTCAAAGTAAATGGATAATTGAGTAATCGTTTGTCCCCATTCCTGAATAGGCATTGTCCATTTTTCTGATGCCTGTTGAATACCAATATACAGTAATTTCATCAGACTATCCTCATTGGGGAAAGCTCCTTTGGTTTTGGTTAGTTTGCGGAATTGACGATGTACGGCTTCAACGGCATTGGTGGTGTAAATCGGCTTCCTAATCGCTTTAGGGTATTTGAAATAGGCGGATAGTAGATGCCATTTGGTACGCCATGACTGAATGACCACACCATATTTTTCGCCCCATTTTTCTTCTAGCTCATCCAGTGCTACTTCTGCCGCCCCTTTGGTATCAGCACGGTAAA
The DNA here is from genome assembly GCF_013417035.1 of Acinetobacter sp. YH16053. NCBI lineage: Bacteria > Pseudomonadati > Pseudomonadota > Gammaproteobacteria > Moraxellales > Moraxellaceae > Acinetobacter > Acinetobacter sp. YH16053. Next base: position 291 of record NZ_VPEP01000018.1, on the reverse strand, counting down.
TTGGCTTTAAATCAGCCATAAATGCCTTCTGATCTTTACTGGCAACATAGCGTAAAGAATTACGGATTTGATGAACGATACACAGTTGTATTTCTGTTTGAGGGTAAATCGCTGCTATGGCTTCGGGGAAACCTTTTAGTCCTGAGAAGCGCTGCTTCGCAAGGCAGGCAATCAGAATATCCTGAACACCACGATTTTGTAGGTCTGTCAGTACACTAAGCCAATGGTTCGCCCCTTCGCTTTCCGACAAATGCAAGCCGAGTAGTTCCTTCTTACCTTCAACATTTAAAG
>NZ_VPEP01000017.1:0-47916 GCF_013417035.1 Acinetobacter sp. YH16053 | reverse complement strand
TCATGAAATACGGTATTCTGATGTGACAAAACCTGAATCCTGGTCGTTAAAGTGTTTGTTTGCACTCATATTTTAACTGTTAGGACTCAGGTTTTTTTATTTAAAGCAAACTATGGGACAGCAGTGGGAACTCCTTCCTTTTTCAAAGGAGGGTTGGGGAGGATTTAAAGAATTACATCAAGCCACATTCCCTTCCAAGAAGTCCTGCGCAAAGCGTTGCAATACACCGCCCGCTTCATATACAGACACTTCTTCTTCGGTATCTAAACGGCAAGTCACAGGCACTTCAATCATTTGATTTTTGCCGTCTGCAGTTGAACGCTCAATCACCAAAGTTAAGTCTGAACGTGGCGCAATATTACCAATCACGCTATAAAGTTCCGTACCATCCAAACCTAAAGTTTTACGGTTAACACCCGCTTTAAACTCAAGTGGCAATACGCCCATACCCACCAAGTTGGTACGGTGAATACGCTCAAAACCTTCAGCTACAATTGCTTCCACACCCGCAAGACGCACACCTTTTGCAGCCCAGTCACGACTTGAACCCTGACCATAATCTGCACCCGCAATAATAATTAACGGCTGCTTACGGTTCATATAAGTTTCAATCGCTTCCCACATACGCATTACTTCGCCTTCTGGCTCAACACGCGCTTTAGAACCTTGCTTAATTGTGCCGTCTGAACGTACCACCATTTCATTAAACAATTTCGGATTCGCCAAAGTTGCACGCTGTGCAGTCAAATGATCACCGCGATGCGTTGCATAAGAGTTGAAATCTTCTTCTGGCAAGCCCATTTTTGCCAAATATTCCCCTGCTGCCGAGTCTAAAATAATCGCATTCGATGGAGATAAATGGTCTGTGGTGATGTTATCGCCCAAAATTGCCAACGGACGCATATTGGCTAAAGTACGTGGCGCAGCCAATGCACCTTCCCAATATGGTGGACGGCGGATATAAGTACTTTGTGGACGCCAGTCGTAGAGTGGACTTTCAGATTTTTCCGACTCTCCCAAATCGAACATTGGAATGTACACTTGGCGGAATTGTTCAGGTTTAACCGATTCTTTCACCAAAGCATCAATTTCAGCATCAGATGGCCAAATATCTTTCAGATAAATCGGGTTACCATTTTGATCTGTGCCCAAAGCATCTTTTTCGATGTCAAAACGAATCGTTCCTGCAATCGCATAAGCCACAACCAACGGTGGCGATGCCAAAAATGCTTGTTTCGCATACGGATGGATACGACCATCAAAGTTACGGTTGCCAGACAGCACCGCAGTCGCATACAAGTCACGGTCAATGATTTCTTGTTGAATCGCTGGGTCTAATGCGCCCGACATACCGTTACAGGTGGTACATGCATAAGCCACAATACCAAAACCAAGTTTTTCTAAGTCTTTCAGTACGCCTGCTTCTTCCAAATACAATGCAGCCGCTTTAGAACCTGGTGCAAATGATGATTTCACCCAAGGTTTGCGTACTAAACCTAACTCATTGGCTTTACGTGCCAACAAACCTGCTGCTACAGTATTACGCGGGTTTGAGGTATTGGTACAAGAAGTAATCGCAGCGATGATGATGGCACCATCTGGCATTAAACCATCGGTACGGTTTTCAACCACACCTGCAATGCCTTTTTCTTTTAGGTCTGCAGTTGAAACACGTGCATGCGGATTCGATGGGCCTGCAATATTACGAGTTACCGTTGAAAGATCAAAACGTAATACACGTGGATATTCAGCCTGAGTCATTTCAGATGCCCAAAGACCAATTTCTTTAGCATAAGTTTCAACCAGTTTGACCTGATCTGCTTCACGACCTGTTAAGGTTAAATAGTCGATGGTGTTTTGGTCGATGTAGAACATGGCAGCAGTTGCACCATATTCAGGTGTCATGTTGGAAATCGTGGCACGATCCCCGACCGACATGCTATCTGCACCTTCACCAAAGAATTCCAAATACGCACCGACCACACGTTCTTTACGCAAAAACTCGGTTAAAGCCAATACGATGTCCGTTGCCGTAATACCAGCCTGACGCTGACCGACCAACTCCACACCAATAATGTCTGGCAGACGCATCCAAGAAGCACGACCCAACATCACGTTTTCAGCTTCAAGACCGCCTACACCTACAGAAATGACACCCAAAGCATCGGTATGTGGTGTGTGTGAGTCTGTACCCACACAAGTATCTGGGAATGCAATGCCTTCACGGTTTTGAATGACTGGTGACATTTTTTCCAGATTAATCTGGTGCATGATGCCGTTGCCTGCAGGAATCACATCAACATTTTCAAATGCAGTTTTCGTCCATTCAATAAAGTGGAAACGGTCTTCATTACGACGATCTTCCACTTCACGGTTTTTACGGAAAGCATCTGGGTCAAAACCGCCATATTCCACAGCTAAAGAGTGATCGACAATTAACTGGGTAGGTACGACAGGGTTCACTTTAGAAGGATCGCCACCCTGATCGGCAATCGCATCACGCAAACCTGCCAAGTCAACAAGCGCAGTTTGCCCCAAGATGTCGTGACACACCACACGCGCTGGATACCACGGAAAATCATGCTCTTGTTTACGCTCAATCAATTGTTTTAAAGATTGTTCTAAAATTGCAGGATCACAACGGCGCACTAACTGTTCTGCAAGTACTTTTGAGGTATAAGGAAGTTTGGCATAAGCGCCTGGCTGGATATCTTCAACGGCTTGTCGCACGTCATAAAAATCGAGCTGAGTGCCTTGCAGTGGTTTGCGGTAGTTGTTATTCATCTGGTATTCGCCCTTACTCTATTGTTCTCAACATCTTATGGGATGATTGTTTCCACCCGTCGAAAGCATTGTACGCTGCCAAAAACCCATTTCCCAAATCCTATATATTTCATACACTTAAATATAAAAACAGGGGTTTTTGAAACATTTAATTACATTTTGAGTAAAATTCTTGCCCTAAAAATGCTTTTTTTTGAAAAATAGCGCAAAATTGACCTCATTCTTTAGTCTTAGATTTCAATGTGAAAGGTTATTCATGCGCGATTTAGCTTTCAGTGCTTTAAGTTTAAACGGTGTCGATGCACAAAAATTCCTGCAAGGTCAGGTAACAGTCAATGTCGAAACATTAGCTGAAAATACAACCTGTTATACCGCAATTTGCAGTTTAAAAGGACGCGTTCAGTTTGGCTTCTGGCTTAAAAAAATCTCGTCCGAATGTTTTGAAATCATCAGCACAGCCGACCAAGCCGAAGATTTAGCCAAACACATTAAAAAGTTTGGTGCATTTTCAAAAATGCAGCTTGAAACCATCGGTACGGTTTACCCAACCATTCAGGGCAATCAAACTGAATTTTCAGCTGAAGTGACTGATTTAAACGCATGGCAACTACAAGCGATTGAAACAGGTCAGGCATGGATTCAAGCCTCAACAGCAGAAGTGTTTCAACCGCAGGAATTGCGTTTGCATCAACGAGATGGCGTGCATTATGACAAAGGCTGTTATTTGGGTCAGGAAGTCGTGGCACGTTTATGGTTTAAAGCCAAACCAAAACACTGGTTGCATTTAATTCAGGGTTCAGGCGAAGCCCCTGCACCTGCCGCCAAACTGAATAATGATGTGGAAGTGGTGAATAGCATAGCGACTGCAGAAGGTTTTAAAGCGTTGGTGGTTGCCAAACCAAGTGCTTTGGAAGAGTTAGCTGTACAAGTATTGGCTTTGCCTGAACATTTGAATGGCGATGTTGCACGTCCGCAATAAAATAGATTCCACCCGCTCAGGTTAAGGGAGTCGCAAGATTCCCTTCAAATGACAATGAAAAAGCATTCGTACACATTTTTTATATTTACATTCACACTTTTCAACTTATGATGAATGCACCACTGTAAAAACAAAACGCACATCAACGGAATGATGTGTAAAAGAGAACAAGGTACAACTCAAATGATGAAAAAACTACTCATTGCGGGTGCAATCGCCCTATCTAGCAGCATCAGTATGGCAAATAGCAACATTCCAACCGATCCTGCTTTTGCCAAAATTGAACAATTAATTCAAGCCAACAAGGTTAAAGATGCCTATCAGGAATTAGAAAAGCTTGCCAAAACAGGCAATGCGCAAGCCATGTATAACTTAGGCTATTTGACACAAACTGGACTAGGCACAGCAAAAAATGAAAAGAAAGCCATTCAGTTGTATGAGCAATCTGCCCAAAAAGGCTACCCAGTTGCGAGTTATGTTTTAGGCAAAAACTATCTTACTGGCGCACTGGGTTTAAAACAGGATGCTGCTAAAGCCAAACAATATTTACAGACGGCATCCAATCAGGGTTTTAATGATGCCACAGTCGATTTAGCCGTTTTATATTTCTCGGAAAATACGGCAGCATCTGACCAAAAAGGTTTAAAACTATTACAACCTTTAATTGCCAAAGATCATTATCAAGCCATACATGCAAAAGCCTTGTACGAAATTAGCACAGGCTTTAAAAACAAAGATGAAGCACCAATTAAGCAAGGGCTGCAAAGCATTCAAAACTTGGCGCAAAAGGGTTATATTCCTGCACTCATGGCAGTGGGCAATATGTTTGTGAATGGCAATATCGTGCCGCAAAACTTGCCTGAAGCGAAAAAGATTTTTGCCTCACTGGCACAGGAAAATGTAGCGCAAGCCAAAGAATCATTGGCTGTGGTTGAAAAAATGATGGCAGATCAAGCCAAAGCTTCCAACAAGGCAACCGCTAAGAAAAGTTAAGATAGTTTCTTTATAAAGGCTATTAATCAGAGAAATTTTAAAAAAAGTCTGTATCAGCATGGTACAGACTTTTTTATGATTTGAGCACTTCGATACCGTTGCTATAAATACTTACCCGATTGTGTCAATAAAATCGCCACCATCACAAAACCAAAAACTGTACTCAACACCAAGGGGGCTAAGGCTTTTTCATGTAAACCATAGTGCTGCCCGAAAATACCAAAGGCAATTGGCATTGGTAAAGCCGCAAGCAAAGTCCCGACAAATAGCATTTCTCGGTTCACATCTAATGCCCATAAAATTCCAAAAATCGTGAGTGGCATCAGCAATACTTTGAATGCAACCAAAACAATACTTTGCAAATTCAACGACTTGATTTGCATGCCGACCAAACTTCCACCAATCACAAATAAAGCCAAAGGTGAAGCAGTTTTGCCCAACATTTCCAGCACTTGTGCAATAGCTTGCGGCAGTTTGAAATTCAACAATACGCACAGCATACCCAATAAAATAGATAAAATTACTGGATTTTTCAGTAAGCGCTGCACAGTTTCGGCATACACCTGCCAACCTGATTTCGCTGAAGATTGTAGCCCTCGTTCTGCCAAAATCAGCATCAATGCCACAATAATTAAATTTTCGACAATTAAAGTTAAAGACAAATAAATTGCCGATTGACTGCCAATCAACAAAGTCAAAATAGCAGTGCCAATAAACCCTGTATTTGACATTGATGCACCCATTGCCAAGACACTGGCATGGGTTAAGTTTGAATTAAAATAATGCCGATACAGTAAAAAGGCAAAGATAAACAGCAGAATAGAACCGCCACCGTAACCTAAAAAATAAGCGGGATGCCAGATTTCTGACAAACTTTTACTGGCCAATGCCTGCAATAGAAATGCAGGCAACGCCACTTTCATGACAAATTGACCTAGAAACTGAATCGCACTGGTCTCAATAAATTGGCTTCTGACGGCAAAATATCCCAACAGTACTACGGTACAAATGGGAAATAAAATACTCAGTAACACCCTGACATCCTTTTTCAGTGTTGCCCATGATCGACATGGTTTTTACTGATTTACCTTACACCGAATCTCCCTATAAAGCACGGCAAAATAGTTTAAGTTTCACTTATTTTAAGCAGATAAAATATTAGGATTCCACTTCCGTATCTGTGGATTTAAACGGCGCAAATAAAGTACGAAACCCATGCGGCTGACAGCGCAAATATTGCGGGGCAATCTCAATTTTTTCACCCAATTCTGCCGCAGCATGCCATGGCCAACGAGGGTCATATAAAATCGCACGTGCGATCGCAATCGCATCGGCCTGTTCATATTGCAAAATACCTTCTGCCTGCATCGCTTCGGTAATCAAACCCACCGCAATTACAGGAATTTTTACAGCTTGCTTAATGGCATGTGCAAATGGTGTTTGATAACCCGCATGTAAATCAATTTTTTGATCGACATGCAAACCACCGCTCGACACGTGAATATAAGCCGCACCTAAATGCTCCAGTGCTTTTGCCAAACCTACTGAAGATTCCACATTCCAACCCTCTGCATCATCCATCCAGTCTGTTGCAGAAATTCGCACCCCAATTGGATAGCCTTGTGGAACAGCATTTTGAATCGCTTGAAATACTTCCAATGTAAGGCGAATCCGATTTTCCAAACTGCCGCCATATTCATCTTGGCGGTGATTAGACAGTGGTGACATAAATTGATGCAGCAAATAACCATGTGCAGCATGAATTTCGATTAAATCAAAACCTGCATCCACCGCTCGTACTGCGGCACTGGCAAAGTCTGCAATCACCTGTTGAATTTCATCTTGCGTTAAAGCATGCGGAGGATGTTCGTGCGGTTGAAATGGTAACTCACTGGCCGATACAGTCTGCCAACCATGTGCATCACTTGGGCTAAACTGACCTTTGCCCTGCCAAGGTTTATCGGTTGAGGCTTTACGTCCCGCATGTGCCAACTGCACAGCAAATGGCATAGGCGATAAACTTTTAACTTTATGCAATAAGGCTTTAAGCTGCGCACGCTGCATGTCATTCCATAAGCCTAAATCTGCATAGCTGATACGCCCTTCAGCCTGTACTGCGGTGGCTTCTACAATGCACATCCCTGCACCCGACAAGGCATAATTTGCCCATTGCTGCTCATGCCAATAGCTCAACTCACCTTGTTCATTGGCAGAATATTGACACATCGGAGCGATAATAATTTTGTTGGCAAGTTGCAGTGATCCAAATTGAATCGGCTGAAAAAGTAATGTCACGCTGCAAGCCCTCATACAGTGCGATTCACCAAAAGCGAATCATTAAATAAAGAAGTAATCACTCAGAATCTGCCATCTGTTTTAGATGGTTTTTCTATAATAGATGTTCAAAAATGATTTATTTATAACGTGTTGTATGGTTTTTGCAAAGCATGCTTTTGTTTTACACAGAATAATTTTGCGACAGCACACTATGGCTTGTATTCTATGGCTTGCATTCTATGGCTTGCATTCTATGGATAATGCCCAATATTAAGCGCACTACTGTATGTCCTTGCCTGCTTAATTTCTACAAGCGGATTGAATTTGTACCATGCCAGAATTACCAGAAGTTGAAACTACCAAAACTAGTCTATTGCCGCTACTTGATCAAAAAGTCCTGAATGTAGAAGTACGTCAAGCCAATTTACGCTGGCCCATTCCAGAAAACCTACATAAACTCACAGGACAAAAATTACTGCAATTGACCCGCAGATCCAAATACATTCTGGCGCAATTTGAACAGGACAGCATGTTGTGGCATTTAGGCATGTCGGGCAGTTTTCGTCTTTGCGATGCGCAGGAAGATTTACGCAAACACGACCATTTGATTATTCAGTTTGAAGATATACAATTGCGCTACCACGACCCACGTCGCTTTGGCTGTATTTTATGGCTAAATGAAAGCTCTCAACGCAAACTGATAGATCCACTTGGCCCTGAGCCGTTGAGTGATGCCTTTAACCCCGACTATCTTGCACAGAAGCTCAAAAACAAAAATGTTGGCATCAAAGTTGCAATTATGGATAACCATGTCGTGGTGGGTGTGGGCAATATTTATGCCACGGAAAGTCTGTTTAATTTAGGTATTCACCCTGCACAACCTGCATCATCACTCAGTTTGAAACAGATTGAAAAACTAGTGCTCGAAATCAAACGCATTTTAAAACAAGCGATTGATTTAGGCGGTTCGACCTTACGTGATTACAGCAATGCGATGGGCGAAAATGGCTATTTCCAACAAACCTTGTTGGCGTATGGACGTGCAGGTGAAATGTGTGTGAACTGTGAAACCACACTAGAAAATTTAAAACTGGGCCAACGTGCCTCGGTATTTTGTCCTGAATGTCAGCCTTTGAAAAAAGTACCTACCGCGACCAAAGCTGCAACAAGCAAACGAGGTAAATCAATATGAGAACCGCAATTGTGCGTCATATCTTAGTGAAAGATAAAGAAACCTGTGAGCAACTGAAAAAGCGGATTCAATCGGGTGCTGATTTTGCCAAAATTGCCAAACAATTTTCGACCTGCCCTTCTGGTAAAAAAGGGGGTGAATTGGGTGAGGTCAAAAAAGGACAACTGGTACCTGTGATTGATAAGTTGGTGTTTACCGCAGCAGAGCGCGTACTACATGGTCCTGTGAAAAGCCAGTTTGGTTTTCATTTGGTAGAAATCAAGTTTCGGATGTGATTTATAATTTCCAAAGTTCCCCCTCCTTTCAGGATATGAGCAGCACTGCTGCGCAAGGGAGAGGTTTATCTCTCTAGCCCTCTCCTTATGGGAAAGAGTGAAAAAAACGGCGCATATTGCGCCGTTTTGTTTGATTTTCTCGTGTACTAAAAATTATTGACGTTTTTTCAATTCATCACGAATTTCACGTAATAATTCAATATCTTCTGGAGTTGCTGCTGGTTCTGGCGCTGCTTCTTCTTGTTTACGGCGCATACGATTAATCATTTTCACCATTAAGAACACCACCCATGCCAAAATAATGAAGTTAATTAAAATCGTAAGGAAGTTACCATAGGTCAGGACATTTACACCTGCTTTGGTTAACTCATCTAAAGACTGTAAATTGTTTGGGTTATCGCCCAAAACAAAGAACTTTTGTGTGAAATCCACACCACCGCCAGTGATCACAGTAATCAATGGCATGATGATATCTTTCACTAATGAGTCAACAATTTTACCAAACGCGCCACCAATGATTACACCAACCGCCAAATCCATCATATTGCCTTTAATGGCAAACTCTTTAAATTCTTGAATAATACTCATACAGCTCTCCAGTATTTTTATGAGTTAATTTTGTGACGCAGTATACATTATATTATGTTACAAATTGAGTTTGTATTTATAGCATTATGTAATTTTACACTTTGGTCAAGATTGATTTTGTGTTCAAAAATAATCGCCTAATTGGCATAAAAAAACCGCTAAACGTATTTAGCGGTTTTTTGAATCACGATATTCTATTATTTATCGCGGTTACGTTTACGTTCGTTTTCAGTCAACCAACGCTTACGAATACGAATTGATTTTGGTGTTACTTCAACCAGCTCATCGTCTTCAATAAATTCAAGTGCTTGCTCAAGCGTGAATTCAATTGCAGGCACTAGTGTCAACGCATCATCCGTACCAGAAGCACGTACGTTAGTTAACTGTTTCGCTTTGGTTGGGTTAACCACCATGTCGTCTGAACGAGAGTTAATCCCGACGATCATACCTTCGTAAACTTCTAACTGAGGTTTAGCGAATAAACGACCACGGTCTTGTAAGCTGAACAATGCATAGCCCAAGCACGTACCTTGAACCATAGAAATCAACACACCGTTTTGACGTTTGGCAACTTGACCTGCTTTCATTGGGCCATAGTGTGAGAAGCTTGACGTCATGATACCCGTACCAGAAGTCATGGTCATGAATTCAGAACGGAAACCAATTAAACCACGTGAAGGCACAGTGGCTTCAATACGGATACGACCTTTACCGTCTACTTCCATATTGGTCATCTCACCTTTACGGTTACCCATTTGTTCCATCACAGCGCCTTGGTGCTGTTCTTCTACGTCAAAAGTCACGTTTTCGTATGGTTCTTGCATTTCGCCATCAATCTCTTTCAAGATGACTTGCGGACGAGATACACCCATTTCGAAGCCTTCACGGCGCATGTTTTCAATCAATACAGAAAGGTGAAGCTCACCACGACCAGATACTTTGAAACGGTCTGGACTGTCAGTATCTTCTACACGAAGTGCAACGTTATGAATCAATTCACGGTCAAGACGTTCACGGATGTTACGTGAAGTCACAAACTTACCTTCTTTACCCGCAAAAGGTGAGTTGTTAACTTGGAAAGTCATCGATACGGTTGGTTCGTCTACAGAAAGCGGCGGTAAAGCTTCTACATTTTTCGGATCACAAATCGTGTCAGAAATATGTAATTCGTCCATGCCTGTTACACAAACGATGTCACCTGCAGATGCAGATTCGATGTCGATACGCTCTAAACCGTGGTAACCCATGATTTTTAAGATACGACCGTTACGTGTTTTGCCTTCTTGGTCAATCACGGTTACAGGTGTGTTCAATTTTACTGAACCACGTTGAATACGACCCACACCAATCACACCCACGAAACTATTATAGTCAAGTGAAGAGACTTGCATTTGGAATGGACCATCAACATCAACTGCTGGTGGCTCGACGATATCTACAATTGTTTGGAATAACGGCGTCATATCTTCCGCTAATTCGTCTGGCGCAGGACCAGCAACACCACGTAAGCCTGATGCATATACGATTGGGAAGTCTAATTGGTCATCGGTTGCACCCAAGTTATCAAACAAGTCAAATACTTGATCAATAACCCAGTCTGGACGCGCGTTTGGCTTGTCTACTTTGTTGATGATCACGATTGGCTTCAAACCACGTGCGAACGCTTTTTGCGTTACGAAACGTGTTTGTGGCATTGGGCCTTCTTGTGAGTCAACCAAAAGAAGTACGCAATCCACCATCGACATTACACGTTCAACTTCGCCACCGAAGTCGGCGTGTCCCGGGGTGTCCACAATGTTAATGCGGTATTCAGTATCAGTACGTTTGTCTAACCATTTGATTGCAGTGTTTTTTGCAAGAATGGTAATACCACGTTCACTTTCAATAGCGCCTGAATCCATGACACGCTCAATCTCGCCCGCTCGTTCACCGAGTGCGCCCGATTGTTGTAAAAGTTTATCCACAAGAGTTGTTTTTCCGTGGTCAACGTGCGCAATAATTGCGATGTTGCGGAGAGTTTTAATATCAGACATTTAAATTCAATACGCTATAAATTTGAGGGCAAATTATACAGAAAAATACTAAAGTTTTATAGTGACACTTTATTGACACACACAATTTTTTTTGATGAGTGGCGTGCTTTGGGTTTTGTAATGCTGTGTAACTCGATTAGAATAGCGCCACTTTTGCAATTTTTTATGACTCATGTCTGATTTAAACCACTCTCCCCACCCAAAAGACCAGCTCGATTTGGTCTATGGTCTGAATGACCGTCCAAAACCATTCATCGCTTTTTTAGCAGCTTTTCAGCATTTACTGGCAATTATTGTTCCAATTGTCACACCAGGTCTCTTAATTTGCTTGGCTTTAGGTGTTTCCAAACAAGATACCAACATGATCTTGTCAATGTCTTTGGTCATTTCAGGCATTGCAACCTTTTTACAATGTAAAAAAGTCGGCCCTTTTGGTGCAGGTTTGCTCATTGTGCAAGGCACCAGTTTTAACTTTATTGGCCCAATCATTGGTATTGGCTCTGCTATGGTCGCCGCAGGCACACCTGTTGAATCCGTCATGGCGGCAATTTTTGGCGTGGTCATTGCAGGTTCGTTTATTGAAATGGGCGTATCGCAAATTTTACCGTGGGTCAAAAAGCTGATTACCCCATTGGTCACTGGTATTGTGGTACTTCTCATTGGTTTGACCTTAATTAAAGAAGGTTTAATCAGTATGGGCGGTGGCTACCAAGCCATGAGCAATAATACCTTTGCCAATACCGACAACCTGATTATGTCGTGTACCGTCTTGGCAATTATTATTATTTTGAACCGCATCAATATCACGTGGATTAAAAGCTCTGCCATTTTAATTGCCTTGGTGATTGGTTATGCAATGGCAGGCATGATGGGTCATCTCGACTTTTCAGGTCTGAAAGATGCCCCTCTGGTACAAGTGCCGACTCCGATGCATTTTGGACTGGATTTCTCTTGGAGCTTATTCATTCCATTGGCATTTATTTATTTGGTGACGTCATTAGAAGCCATTGGTGATATTACCGCGACCTCTAAACTCTCCAATCAACCTGTCGATGGCCCACAATGGATGCAACGCATTAAAGGCGGTGTATTGGTAAATGGCGCTAACTCATTCTTGGCAGGGATTTTCAACACCTTTCCAAGTTCGGTATTTGCCCAAAACAATGGCGTGATTCAACTCACAGGTGTTGCTAGCCGTTATGTAGGAATTTGGATTGCAGCACTGCTGATTATTTTAGGTCTACTCCCTGCAGTTGCAGGCGTGATTCAGGCAGTACCTCAAGCAGTTCTAGGTGGTGCTGTAATGGTGATGTTTGGTGCCGTTGCCGCTTCAGGTATCAACATTCTTTCAGGGGTACAGCTAGATCGTCGTGCCTTACTGATTATTGCAATTTCTCTTGGCTTAGGCTTAGGTGTTGCACAAGTGCCACAAATTTTGGAACACTTACCTGAATTATTCCGTAATATTTTCAGTTCAGGCGTTGCAACAGGTGGTATTGCTGCACTGATTCTGAATATCGTACTTCCTGAAAGTAAAAAATAATTGCATGTCCAAAAAACACTGTCCGAGCTGAACTTGGACAGTGTTTTTATATTGGAGAGAGAACCATGAATCCCCAAAGCGAAGTTTTACTCAGACAATACGACTATTTGTCGGGTCGTGTTCTACTGATCAATGCCCCTACCGATCAACTCCTCGCAGAATTGGGTGACTCAATCCAAGCCTCTGTCTGGACATGGAATTTCAACGACTATCAATACTTTCAAAATCAGCAGGCTCAAGTGCATTTTGGTGCAGAGTTTCCTGCTGCTGAGTTTGATCAAGCAGTTATTTTCGTACCCAAATCCAAAGAGTTACTCAACTATTTGATTCACAATGTTGCGGCCCAACTCAAAGTGGGCAGTAGCATATTTTTGGTGGGTGAAAAGAAAGGCGGCGTTGAGCGCGCAGCCAAACAGTTACAGCCTTATGGCAAAATGCTCAAACTTGATAGCGCACGCCATTGCCAACTTTGGCAGTTAATTTTAGAACACAATGTTCAAGCTAAAGCTCTATGTGACTGGGCACAACGCTATAACATCAGCACACCAAAAGGTGACTTACAAATTTGTGCGCTACCAGGCGTATTTAGCCAAAAGCATTTAGATGTCGGTACTGCCGTGCTCTTGCCTTATTTAAGTCAGGTGACGTCTGGAAAAATTGCAGATTTTGGCTGTGGTGCTGGGGTCATCAGTGCTTATTTAGCGAAGTTAAACCCTGAAAACCGAATTTTTGCGCTCGATGTCGATGCTTTTGCTTTAGCATCTACACAAATGACGTTTGAACAGAATAAGCTCAATCCACAACAACTCGAAATTCAAGCCGTGACAGGCATTCAGGATGCCCCACTGTTTTTACATGCCATTGTCAGCAATCCCCCATTTCATCAAGGCATTCACACACATTACGATGCTAGTGAAAATCTATGTAAAACTTCACGTCGTCACCTAAAATCGGGTGGTGAACTTTGGATTGTAGCCAACCGCTTTTTGAATTACCCGCTATTAATTGAACAAAGTTTTGGTCAATGCACAATCAAGGCAGATCAACAAGGCTTTAAAGTACTGTTTGCCAGTACACAAAAAAATACGAAGGATGCATGATGAGCGAAACTCAAAACAATCGACAGTTACAGCGTAAACTCGGTGCACGTCATTTAAACATGATTGCCATTGGTGGCTCGATTGGTACAGGTTTGTTCCTTGCCTCGGGTGCAACCATCGCTAATGCAGGCCCAGGCGGTGCATTACTGGCCTATGCACTCATTGGTGTGATGATTTATTTCTTGATGACCAGTCTAGGCGAACTTGCAACGCATAATCCAACTTCAGGCGCGTTCTTTACCTATGGCAGTAAATATGTCGAAGGTGGTTTCGGTTTTGCGCTAGGCTGGAACTATTGGTACAACTGGGCCATTACGGTTGCATTTGAATTAGTAGCGGTACAATTCATTATGAAATTCTGGTTTCCAGATATTCCTGGTTTCAATTGGAGTGCGTTATTTCTAGCGGTTGTATTTGGAATTAATGCATTAACCGTAAAAGGATTTGGTGAATCAGAGTTTTTCTTCTCGCTGGTCAAAGTCCTTGCGATTGTCGCCTTCATCATCATTGGTATATTCATGATTGTAAAAATCATGCTGACTCCAGATGTCGCTACTTTCGCCAATTGGAGCAAAGGTGAAGCTCCATTTGTCGGTGGATTATCTGCCCTGATTGGTGTAGCGATGATTGCAGGATTCTCTTTCCAAGGCACCGAAATGGTCGGAGTTGCAGCGGGCGAATCTAAAAATCCCAAAAAGACCATTCCAATTGCAATTAAACAAATTTTCTGGCGCATCTTATTATTTTATATCGTCTGTATTTTCATCATCGGCACACTCATTGCCTACGATGACCCTCGTTTACTCCAAGCAGCAGCGACTGATAATATCGCCCTTTCTCCTTTTACTTTACTGTATGAACAGGCAGGTTTTGCTTTTGCAGCAAGTGTTATGAATGCAGTGATTTTAACGGCTATTTTATCTGCTGGTAACTCAGGCATGTATTCCTCTACCCGTATGCTATTTGATATGGCACGCAAAGGTAGCGCACCAAAAGCTTTTGCACGACTGGATGCACGTGGCGTACCCATGAATGCACTTTATGCCACTACCGCAATTGCAGCACTGTGCTTTTTAACCACTTTTATTGGTGAAGAACAAGTATTTAACTGGCTACTGAATATGTCAGGTATGTGTGGCTTTATTGTCTGGCTCGGTATTGCTGTATCACATTATCGTTTCCGTAAAGGCTATTTAGCACAAGGCTACCAACTGCATGATTTAGCCTACCGTGCTAAATTCTTTCCATTTGCCCCGTGGTTTGCCTTTATCCTATGTGCGATTGTGGTCTTAGGTCAGAACTACCAAGCGGTGCTTGATGGTGAATGGTTAGCGGTATTATCAACCTATATTGGGATCTTTTTATTTTTAGCGATTTGGTTAGGCTATAAATGGAAACACAAAACCAAGCTCATTGCCTATCAAGATATGGATGTACAACCTATACTTACAGATCGTGATTAAAATAGATCACCATCTGTTTCTTCATGATTAATCAAAAACAGCCAACTTCTGGCTGTTTTTTTATGCGGGATATTTAAACCAATACGGTCAAAAATTATTTTAGTTAAGATCTATTATCAAAAAAACAATGATATTCAACAATTAAGCTATTCAATTTTTTCTCTACTCAGTTGATATTCTATTCATCACTCCCTAAGTCTCTGAGGAATTCTCCTTCACAATCTGAACTTCATTAATCTTTTTATCACGTGATTGTATTTACATCACCCGTTTCTCTCAATACATGGTTAGCATGCTGCATCTTATCTTAAGACAATGTAAATCCAGATGATTTTCCCTTGTGTTTTCAACACACAAACTGAATAGACATAAAAAACGACTCCGAAGAGTCGTTTTTTACAACTTAACTCAAATTATTGAGCTTGTTGTTCAACAGTCACTGTACGGCTGCCAGTGATCGTCGCGAATACACGACGGTTCATAGCACGACCTTCTTTAGTGTTGTTGTCAGCAATCGGTTGATCCCAAGCGAAACCTTGAGTAGACAAACGAGCTGGATCTACATTGTATTCATTTACAAGTGAAGATTTAACAGAGTTCGCACGAGCTAAAGATAAACGTTCGTTCAATGCACGTGGACCAGTGTTGTCAGTGTGACCTTCGATGCGAGCAGTAGCGTTTGGATATTCAACTAACTTCTCAGCAACTTTAGCGATTTCTGGCTTGTACTGATCTTTGATGTTTGATTTGTTAGTATCAAAGAACACACGAAGTTCCATGTTCAGGTCTTCAGTCAACTCTTGTGGAGCTGGTTGAACTGGAGCAACTGTTTCAACTGGAGCAACTTCTACTACAGGAGCAGCTGGCTTCAAGTGACCACCAAGAACAACGTTAAGACCAGCTAAAGCTGTGTAGTTCCAGAATTGCTCATCAAAGTGGTAAGTACCACGTGCTTCAGTACGAAGAGATAAAGCATCGTTCAAACGGAAGAACGCACCAACACCAGCATTACCTAAAGTACCTTCTTCACCATCACGGATATAACCTACACCATTAGCGCCTTCTACGTCATATTTATAGTGACCAGCACCTAACAATACGTATGGCTTGATTTTGCTGTCGTAGTTTTTAGTGATTAGATCAGAAGTCGCATAGAAGTTACCTGCGATATTTTGACCCTTGTATTCACCACCGTTGCTAGCATCACCTTTGATTTGGCTATATTCAGCTTCAAAACCTAACCAAGGAGTAAGCTCAACACCAAGTGCTGCACCAACGAACAGGTCATCATCAAGCTCTACGCTACTTGTTAAACTACCATCATTACCACCATTGTTATGCTGTGTATCAAACATAGTATAACCAAGCATTAATGGGGTAACAGTTACGCCCGCGTTTGCAGCAGCTAAAGGAGCAGCTACGAGCATTGCTAATGCAATACGACTCATTTTCATGGATTTATCCTCCAGAGATAACAATTGTTGTTCAAGCTCAAGCTTAAATTTTCGACTACCCTGAGATAGGCTTTCTTATACCCCAGTATTATTTTTAAGCTAGTCACATTGAATCATACAAACACTTTTTTACTTTTCCAAGTGCTTGATAATTTTAATCAAGTAAATTATTGACAAAATTACTTACAATTTCCGTTGTAATTCGGTAACTTTCTACTCAATTATTTGGTGCGAATAGCCTATCTTTCTTGCGGTTTATTCTAACACTTTCACGAAAAGTTGTTTAGTAATTATTATACAACACATAAAGTGCTATAAAACAACAAATTACTCAAATTAATCATAAAAAAACATAACAATAACAGGTATAGACTTATGTCGAATATAAGCAAAAATGGCTTCACGCTGTTTGAATTGATCGTCACGTTAGCGATTAGTGCGATTTTAATCATGGTTGCCCTGCCCTATTTTCATCAGCTGATGGCAGAACAAGAACTCAAACGAATTCAGTACTCATTGCTGTCTAGCCTAAAAATAGCACGCTCCCATGCCCTCACCCACCACAGCAATGTGGTGATTTGTCCTACGCAAAACTTTGTTCAATGTAGCAAGCAAAACTGGAATACTGGATTTTTGATCTTTATGGATCGCGATCGGAACCGCCAAATTGATGAAAATGAATACATTATTTATACAGAAAAAACTGCACTTAAATACGGAACTCTGGATTGGCGTGGAACTTTAAACATTCCTAGTGTGACTTTTAATGCACAACAAGGACTCCCAATCGGTTCAAATGGCAGCTTTTTCTATTGTTCATCCACGGTATCGAATCACCGTTTGGTACTGAATAAAATGGGCATCACTCGAACAGAATTTACTTCAGAATGTTAACTTAGTAGTCTAAAGTTCGGTACTCGCTGTCACTTTATTCTCATGATTTTTTGCCTATACTGCTGAGGCAAGGTATCGCATACCCATACATCAGCATAACAATGCACAGAACAATTTGGAGAATATAAATGACTGATATCGTGATTGTGAATGGCGCTCGTACTGCCATGGGTGGTTTTCAGGGCAGTTTAGCCACACTGACTGCACCTGAGCTGGGTGCAGCAAGTATTCAAGCCGCAATTCAACGCGCAGGTCTGCAACCCACAGATATCGAAGAAGTCATTATGGGCTGTGTTTTGCCTGCTGGCCTAAAACAAGGTCCTGCACGTCAAGCTATGCGTCAAGCAGGTTTACCAGATTCAACAGGTGCAGTGACCATCAATAAACTGTGTGGTTCGGGCATGAAAGCTGTCATGCAAGCTGCCGATGCAATTAAAGCAGGTTCTGCCTCCATCATTGTTGCAGGTGGCATGGAGTCGATGAGTAATGCACCTTATATTCTGACTAAAGCACGTGCAGGTTACCGCATGGGACACGGTGAGGTGAAAGATCACATGTTCTTAGATGGCTTAGAAGATGCAGAAACAGGGCGTTTAATGGGCTCATTCGCACAAGATATGGCCAATAGCAAAGGCTATACCCGTGAACAAATGGATGATTTTGCGATTCGCTCTCTCAAACGCGCGCAAACTGCCGTAAATGAAGGCTATTTTGTCGATGAAATTGTGCCTGTACATGTTTCAACACGTAAAGGTGACGTGGTTGTCGATAAAGACGAACAACCGTTTAATGCCAATATTGAAAAAATCCCAACCCTTCGTCCAGCTTTTGCCAAAGATGGCACGATTACCGCAGCCAATGCCAGCTCAATTTCAGATGGTGCTTCAGCCTTAGTCCTAACGTCTGCAGAAAATGCAGCAAATAAAGGTTTACAACCATTAGCAAAAATTGTGGCTTATGCCACCAATTCACAACACCCATCTGAGTTCACCATCGCCCCTGTTGCTGCAATTCAAAAAGTATTGGATAAAGCGGGTTGGCAAGTTGCAGATGTAGATTTATGGGAAATTAATGAAGCTTTTGCCATGGTCACCATGTGCCCAATGGATGAATTCAAACTAGATCCTGAAAAAGTGAATATCAACGGTGGTGCCTGCGCACTTGGTCACCCTGTAGGCTCAACTGGCTCCCGCATCATTCTGACTTTAATTCATGCACTGAAACGTACAGGTGGTAAGCGTGGTGTAGCGGCTTTATGTATTGGTGGCGGCGAAGCAACTGCGGTCGCGATTGAATTACTTTAAGTGCCTTACAACCCCTATTTCGTAAAGAGGGATTGAGGTAGATTGAATAAAGTCATTCCCTAACCCTTCTTTATTCAAAAAGTAAAAAGACGAATCATTGATTCGTCTTTTTGCTTATAGCTTTAAAAAGTTTAGAGCAATTCTGCACGCAACTGTTCAGGCGATTTCATTGACAATAAACCTGGCGCAACATCATAAGCAGTTTTTGCACCATATTGCTGCATTTGGTTTAAACGATAGCAAGCACGTGCATAAGCCACCAAAATACTCGCGGTAAACTCAGGATTGCTGTCTAACTTCAATGAGAACTCAAGCACTTGTTTTTGTTCATCGCTGGTATTACCACTGCGAATGACAAAACCACCATGTGGCATGCGTTGGTGATCTTTGGCTAAAGTCGCTTCATCAATGAAATTTACGGTTGTGTTGTAGTCAGCGAAATAATCTGGCATGGTCACAATCGCTTGCTCTACCGCAGCAGCATCGGCACCTTCTGCAAGTACGACATAACATTCACGAGTATGTTTATCTTTGGTGCTTAATACAGGACGCGCACCGCTACGCACTTGTTCAATGGCATCATTCGATGGAATGGTATATTGCACACCTGCTTTTACACCATCAACACGACGAATGGCATCTGAGTGACCCTGACTTAAACCTTTACCCCAAAAAGTATAGGTTTCACCATCTGGTAACAACGCTTCACCAAATAAACGATTAATCGAGAACATGCCTGGATCCCAACCAATTGAGATGAGTGCAGTTTTCTTGTTCGCTGTCGCAGGTGCATCTACAGATGCATAATATTCAGGAATACGTGCATGCGTATCGAAACTATCGACAATATTAAATTGGCTCGCCAGTACTGGACCTTGTTGTGGCAAGTCGTCTTTTGAACCACCACATAAAATCAGCACATCAATTTTGTCTTGAAAATCTGACAATGAATCCATGTGAAACACTGCTGTTTCAGCAAAACATGGTGAAACGCTTTCAGGCGCACGACGGGTAAAAATACCCACCAATTGTAAATCTGGGTTTTTATGAATCGCCGTTTCAACACCACGACCTAAGTTGCCATAACCAGCAATACCAATACGGATAGAATTTTGCATAAAGACAAATCACTTCATCATGAAAAAATTGAAAAATAAATCAGAGGATAATCACATCAAATTATCGTCTTGATTGATTTTTGATAATGTAAAAATAACGCCTACATAAGACTGCGATGCTACATCAGCGTGCTTATACTACAGCACTTTGCGGTAAATTAAATCATTAAGAAGTGCGATAAAACAAGCCGTTTGATCATTTTAAGGCAAACAAAAAGCCTGCACATGGCAGGCTGTTTGTAAATGTGTGAACCGCGATATTTCGATAAAATCTATCTACATTTCGATGAAATCCATCATCAATATATTACGCACCTGTTTGATAATTTGGTTTTGGCACTGCGGTAGAAGCTTGATAAGGATGGGTAAAGTCCGCCAAACCTGCTGCAGCTTCTTGCACATCTTTACCTTCTTTAATCACGAAAGTATCGAAACCTGCACGTTTCATATAATTTAAGACGTCTTTAAAGACATCACCGACTGCGCGAAGTTCACCCTGAAAGCCTTGACGGCGTAACAATGCCGCAAAAGAATAACCACGGCCATCGTTAAAACCTGAAAATTCAATAAAAATTGCATCCAGTTCTGCCAATGGAAATTCATGGTTTTCAGGCGAAGCATCTACCGTTAAATATAGGGCTTTTTTACCTGAAATTTGTGCCAACTGATCAAGCTGTTCAACGCTGAGCACCACATCACCTTGCGGTAATTCTGCATCTTCAGCAATCACTTGATAAGTATTGTCTGCAATCGTGCCATCTTTTGCGAGCACAGGTAGTGCAGTATTAAGCATAAGCGCGCTCCTTAAATGGTTGAATGCCGACACGGCGATAAGTGTCGATGAAGTCTTCACCTTCACTACGCAAATCTAAGTAGGTATTTAAAATTTCTTCCACCACATCAGGAATCACTTCAGCAGCAAAAGATGGCCCTAAAATATCACCGATTGACGCATCATGGTCTGCATGCCCGCCCAAAGTGATTTGGTAGAATTCCGCGCCTTTTTTATCGACACCTAAAATCCCGATATTACCAACGTGGTGATGACCACAAGCGTTCATACAACCTGAAATATTTAAATCCAGTTTGCCAAGATTATAAATGGTATCCAAATCATCAAAACGGCGTGAAATGGCTTCTGAAATTGGAATAGATTTGGCATTGGCAAGTGAACAGAAATCACCACCCGGACAGCAAATAATATCGGTAATAAAGCCAATATGCGCGCGCGCCAAGTTATTGGCATCGAGCACTTGCCACAATGCAAACAGGTCTTTTTGTGGCACATCTACCAAAGCAATATTTTGCTCATGCGTGGTACGCAACTCACCAAAGGTATATTGATCGGCTAAATCTGCAATCAGATTCATTTCTTCTGTCGTCATGTCACCCGGTGCAACACCTGCACGTTTCAATGAAATGGTGACAATACGATAGCCTTGTACTTTGTGCGCATTGGTGTTGATGTTGAACCATTGCTTGAATTTTGGATACTGTGCAAACAGCTCGCTAAAATCTTCATCGGCATAGTTTTGATAGGCAAATGGCGTGAAGTTTTCATCCATTTTTTGCAAAGTTTCTGCATCAATTTTTAAGGTTTTCACCGTATGTGCAAATTCAGCTTCAACTTTTTCTGCAAATACTGCTGGAGTTAAGGCTTTTACCAAAATTTTGATACGTGCTTTATATTTATTGTCGCGACGACCATGCAAGTTATAAACACGTAAAATAGCTTCTAAGTAAGCAATCAAATCTTCACGTGGCAAGAACTCACGAATAAAGCTACCGATAATTGGAGTACGACCTAAGCCGCCACCAACTTTAATTTTATAGCCAATTTCGCCTGCTTCATTTTTAACAATATAGACGCCAATGTCATGAAATGCAGTCGCAGCACGGTCAATTTCTTCCAGTGCAGACACCGCAATTTTGAATTTACGTGGCAAGAAGGCAAATTCAGGGTGGAAAGTCGACCACTGACGAATTAATTCACAGGTTGGACGTGGGTCAGCAATTTCGCCCGCCACGACACCTGCATACTGGTCTGTGGTGGTATTACGAATACAGTTACCCGAAGTCTGAATTGCGTGCATTTGTACGGTTGCAAGCTCTGCCAGCATGTCAGGCACATTTTCCAGTGCAGGCCAGTTAAACTGAATATTTTGACGTGTTGATACGTGCGCATAGCCACGGTCATAGTCTTTGGCAAGCTGCGCAACTTTACGCAATTGCTTAGAGTTCATCAGACCGTAAGGCACCGCAATACGCAACATTGGCGCATAGCGTTGTACATACAAACCATTTTGCAGACGCAATGGACGATATTCATCCTCAGTCAATTTGCCTGCTAAATAACGTTCCGTTTGGTCGCGGAACTGTGCAACACGTTCATTAATCAGTTGCTGATCGAAATCAGTATATAAATACATGGCGTACAGCTAGTCATTTCTATTATCACGGCTGACAGCATAGCGAGATTCAATCTATCAACAAAATGTGTTTTTTACATATTTATTAGCGATTTTATTGATAAGCCATTGCAACATCACAGCCTGTAAGCCTTTGCCAAAATTTACAGGCTTTTTATAGAGCTATCACAAAATAGTGCATGCTTTAGCACTTTTTCTGCTATAGCATCTATTCGATCTATTATTGATTACCTGAAATTACGACTTGGCTTCATCTTCATCCTGATTTTTAGTCTGAGATGACCACTGCCCTGCGCCCAAAGCCTGCCCGATATAATCGTAACGCATTTGAGAACGTGAAAATTTAATTGGACACGCCAACTGAGTTTCAGTTTTTTCGGCATTCTGCTGAATAGGAACTTCTACTGTCCAACCGCGTTGCTGTGCCAAAGGTGAATGTAAGGCTTCATCTAAAGTGAATACAGGTTCAACGCAGACATCATATTGCGCGAATACCTGCTGCCATGTGGCAAAACTTTGTGTTTTAATTTTATCTTGAATAGCGTGTTTGACTTGCAAGCGCTCTTGCGGATCTAAAGATGCCCCTTTTTCCAAAAGTATCGGTAAGTTTAAAATCTGTGCCAAACCCTGCATAAACTGCGGCTCTAAACTACCGACTGAAAGATAACGGCCATCTGCTGTTTCATAATAGTCATAATAGGTGCCACCATTTAAGTAAGATTGCTCAGCATATTGAGGAACCTGCGCCGCCAAAACTGCTGAAGCGGCCATATTGTTTAAAGTCGCAGCGCAATCGGTCATCGAAATATCAATATACTGCCCTAAACCACTGCGCTGACGTTCTATCACTGCACTTAAAATCGCCACCAAAGCATGCAATGATCCACCTGCTACATCGGCCACTTGAATCCCGAGCGGTGGCGGCCCACCCGCTTGCCGTCCACTATGCCCCGCAATGCCAGACAAGGCTAAATAGTTGATGTCATGTCCTGCCCTTTGTTGATAATCGCCTGTTTGTCCATAACCTGTGATGGAACAATAGATCAGTCGCGGATTAATTTTTGCCAAGCTGGCATAGTCCAGCCCTAAACGCTGCATCACGCCTGGTCTAAACTGTTCCAATACAATATCGAATTCGGCAATTTTATCGTGAATAAGCTGAATACTTTCGGGGGATTTTAAATCCAAAGTAATTGACTGTTTATTCCGATTCAAATAACTGTGCGAAGTCGCTTGTCCATTGGCATAGGGCGGAAATAAACGAATTAAGTCAGGACGGGTTGCCGATTCAATATGAATCACCTCTGCACCCATATCCGCCAAATACAAACTGGCAAAAGGGCCGGGCAATAAGGTAGAAAAATCTAAAACTTTTAAACCGCTCAGTGCATGTGTCATTGTTGTGATTACTCGATTTTTACTGATTTTCCGTTTATCTTATAAACACTAAAACTGTAACACAATGTCATGTTCAGCCATTTACCTTGATCATTTCGGCAATTTATTATGTAAAATAAGTAAAATTGGTATTGTAAATTGCCAATTTCAATTTTTTAGCGTCATTTAGGTCAAGCTTACGTGAATACAAAAGAGACTGAAGGATTTAACATGAGCAGAGATACCATTAGTATCCATTTTGTAAATGCAGCGCTCACGGGTGTTAAGCGACTCGGCATGGATGTCGAAACCTTATTATCTCATGTCGGTATTGAGGCAGAACTTCTGCGCCAACCGAAAGCACGTATTTCACCTGAACAATATACTCGCTTTATTAAAATGTTGTGGATGGTGACCCAAGACGAACACGTGGGTTTTGATTCTCAGCCACGTCGTTTGGGTACATTCGCGATCATGTGCCAATTGGTAATTCACGCCAAAACACTGGGCGATGCCTTAGAACTCTCTTCGCAATTCTACAAACTGTTTGGTGATGATTGGTCGGTTACCTTAGAACGTGATAAACACGAAGCACGTTTGGTACCATCTATTCCACAAGCTATGGATCCTGATCACTTTATTACTGAAAGTATGTTGATGATTTGGCACGGCTTGGCCTCTTGGCTGATTGAACGTCGCCTGCCTTTGGAGCGCGTACATTTTGGCTATCCACGTCCTGCACATGCAGATGAATACGATGCGCTGTTCTTTGCGCCTGTCATGCAATTTGACATGCCACGCACCGAAATTACCTTTGCTGCCGACTACTTGGATTTACCAATTCGTCAAACCCAAGAAACTTTAGACGAATTCTTAAAAACCGCGCCTGCGCAATTGTTGGTGAAATTCAAAAACACCAATTCTTTAACTTCGCGTATTCGTGACGTGTTAAAGAGCCAAATTGGCGAAGAAATGCCAACCTTGAACGATGTTGCATCCATGCTGTACCTATCGCCACAAACCTTGCGTCGTCGTTTGGCAGCAGAAGGCAAAAGCTATCAAGGGGTAAAAGATGCATTACGCCGTGATGCCGCGATTCACCTATTGCTGAATCCTGAACTGACCCTTGAAGATGTCGCACAACAAGTTGGCTTTAGCGAAACCAGTACTTTCCACCGTGCTTTCAAAAAGTGGACTGGCGTCACACCTGGTTTATACCGTCAGTTGCACGGTTATCATTAATTTAGAATCGACAATTCACAATAACTCGTAATTCCAATCGATTGCCCTTGCACACCGCAAGGGCTTTTTTTATCGCTCTATTATAGTTTCAATCTTTCTGCCAAATTACTGCGTCATCCCAATTAGCAAAAAACCTCACTGACCTGTACCGTTCTCATCATTGCACTTCAAAATTTTCAGATTACACTCAAAAGCAATCATAAAGAAAACTATCGACAAAGGATTGATTATGAGCGAGGCCTACATCATTGATGCCATTCGCACTCCGCGCGGCAAAGGAAAAAAAGATGGCGCATTACACGAAGTTAAACCCATTCGCCTACTCACCACCTTATTGAATGAATTACAGCAACGACATAACTTAGACACCTCTCAAGTCGATGATATTGTTTTAGGCTGCGTTACACCTATAGGTGATCAAGGTGCAGATATTGCCAAAACTGCAGCGATTGCCGCAGGTTGGGACAATGATGTTGCAGGGGTACAAATCAATCGCTTTTGTGCTTCAGGCTTAGAAGCCGTTAATTTAGCAGCACAAAAAGTTCGTTCAGGTTGGGAAGATTTAATTGTTGCGGGTGGTGTGGAGTCTATGTCACGTGTGGCAATGGGTTCAGATGGTGGTGCTTGGGCATTCGACCCTGAAACCAATATGGCTTGTGACTTTATTCCACAAGGTATTGGCACTGACTTAATTGCCACACTCGATGGCTATAGCCGTACAGAAGTCGATCAATTTGCAGCAGCATCACAGCACAAAGCCGCAGCAGCACAAGCACAGGGACATTTCGAGCGCTCGATTGTACCTGTCAAAGATCAGGCAGGTGTGGTGATTTTGGCACAAGATGAATTTATCAAACCACAGACCACGGCTGAAAGCTTGGCTCAGCTTAAACCAAGTTTTGCAACGATGGGACAAATGGGGTTCGATGCCATCGCCCTGCAAAAATACCCTGAAGCAGGACAAGTCAATCATGTGCATCATGCAGGCAATTCATCAGGTATTGTTGATGGCGCGGCATTGGTCTTGATTGCATCGGAACAAGCGGTACAACAACACAACTTAAAACCACGCGCCAAAGTGCTTGCTACCGCACTGGTTGGCACAGACCCTGCGATCATGCTTACAGGGCCAGCACCTGCGGCACGTAAAGCCTTGGCCAAAGCAGGACTCAACATTGAAGATATTGACCTATTTGAAGTGAATGAAGCCTTTGCCGCTGTGGTGATGCGTTTTATCACGGAACTGAAAGTTGACCCTGCCAAAGTGAACGTAAATGGTGGTGCAATTGCCTTGGGGCACCCTTTAGGTGCGACAGGTGCCATGATTTTAGGCACTTTGTTGGATGAGTTGGAACGACAAGATAAAAAACGCGGCATGGCTACATTATGTGTAGGCGGTGGGATGGGAATTGCCACCATTATTGAGCGAGTATAAGGAGTATAAAAATGAGCGCAATTCACTATTATAAAAATGCCGATAACATTGTCATTCTAACCTTTGACTCACCAAATCAATCTGCCAACACCATGAATGCTGACTTTAGAGATGCATTAGCGCAAGTGGTACAAAAGTTAAAAGCAGACGAACAAGTGGCGGGAATCATTTTCGCCTCTGCGAAAAAAACCTTTTTTGCAGGCGGTGACTTAGATGAGTTGATTCAAGTACAGCCTGAGCATGCCAGCTCATTTTTTCAGATGATTGAAAACCTAAAAGCACAGCTGCGTTATATTGAAACCCGTGGTATTCCTGTGGTAGCTGCCTTAAATGGCACGGCACTCGGCGGCGGATGGGAACTTGCTCTGTGCTGTCATCATCGTATTGCAATTCGTGATGCAAAAACCAAGTTTGGTTTACCCGAAGTGACTTTAGGTTTATTGCCTGGTGGCGGTGGTATTGTGCGGATGGTACGTTTATTGGGTTTACAAACTGCCCTGCCGCTGTTGATGGAAGGCAAACAGCTGAGTGTGGAAAAAGCACAAAGTTTAGGTTTAATCCATGATCTTGCTGAAAATGAAACAGAATTACTCAGCAAAGCCCAAGACTGGATTCTTGCACATCCTCAATCACAACAAGTATTTGATGTCAAAGGCTATAAAATCCCTGGGGGAACACCATCTACACCTGCTGTCGCGCAAATGCTTTCCATTGCTCCTGCCATGCTACGCGACAAAACCAAAGGCTGTTACCCTGCGCCTGAAGCAATTTTGAGTGCAGCAGTAGAAGGTGCACAGGTTGATGTCGATACAGCCTTACGCATTGAATCTCGCTATTTTACCCAGCTCGCAACAGGTCAAATTTCTAAAAATATGATTGGCACCTTTTGGCATGGGCTGAATGCGATTAAATCGGGCAGTGGCCGTCCGCAAGGCATTGCACCGCATCAAACTCAAAAAGTCGGCATTTTAGGTGCAGGCATGATGGGCGCAGGCATTGCTTATGCCACAGCAAGCAAAGGCATTGCGGTTGTTCTTAAAGATGTATCCATCGAACAAGCTGAAAAAGGCAAA
This sequence comes from Acinetobacter sp. YH16053, assembly GCF_013417035.1. Lineage (NCBI taxonomy): Bacteria > Pseudomonadati > Pseudomonadota > Gammaproteobacteria > Moraxellales > Moraxellaceae > Acinetobacter > Acinetobacter sp. YH16053. Next base: position 20,363 of record NZ_VPEP01000017.1, on the reverse strand, counting down.
GCTTACAGTCAAAAACTATTGGATAAACAAGTATCGCAAGGTCGTATAAGTGCAGAGCGAGCAGCACAAGTTTTAGCCAATATTCATCCAACGGCACAGGCTGCCGATTTACAAGGCTGTGATTTGATTATTGAGGCGGTATTTGAAAATCCTCAACTCAAGGCGCAAGTCACACAAGAAGCCGAAGTTTTTCTGGCAGAACAAGGTGTGATGGCATCCAATACCTCAACTTTGCCAATAAGCGGGCTTGCCCAAGCGGCGCAAGATCAGCAGCGTTTTATTGGCCTGCATTTCTTTAGTCCTGTCGATAAAATGCCGTTGGTAGAAATCATTAAAGGAAAAAACACCTCTGCCGATACTTTGGCAAAAGCATATGACTTTGTGCAACACATTGGTAAAACACCGATTGTGGTCAATGACAGCCGTGGCTTTTTTACCAGTCGGGTGTTTGGCACTTTTGTGCAGGAAGGCTTGCGCTTACTGGCAGAAGGCGTACATCCTGCCAAAATTGAAATGGCAGCTTTAAAAGCAGGTATGCCTGTTGGTCCGCTTGCTATTCAGGATGAAGTGTCTTTAACCTTGTCTGAACACGTGGCGCAGGAAGCACGTAAAGCGTTACAAGCCGAAGGAAAAGATCGACCACTGTCGAATGCAAATGAAGTCACTCAAACCATGATTCATCAATTCTCACGTAAAGGCAAAGCTGCAGGTGCAGGCTTTTATGACTACCCTGAACAGGGTAAAAAACAGCTTTGGTCGGGATTAAGTCATTGGTATAAAAATACCGAAATCGCTGAACAAGAAATGATTGACCGTTTCTTATTTGTACAAGCACTGGACAGCTTACGTTGCTTGGAAGAAGGTGTTTTAGAATCTGTCATTGATGCCAATGTTGGTTCAATTTTTGGCATTGGCTTCCCTGCATGGACAGGTGGTGCTTTGCAGTTTTTAAATCAATATGGTTTAACACAGGCTTTGGCACGAGCACAGCAACTTACTGCTGAATATGGCGAGCGTTTTACCCCACCTAAAATCTTGCAAGATCGTGTTGCTGCAGGTGCTAAAAGCATTTAAAGCTAAACTTTAAATTTAAAGCAATCTGGGCGGGATATATCATCCCTCTTTTTATTTGCTCAAAATTACAATGAATATCCCTGCATAAATAGAATTTAATCCGTTTTTCATGCATTTTATGTTATAAAGTTACATAATTTTAAGATTTAGATTCAAATTGGGTAGATGCACATGACCGAACGCCTTACTCCTGAAAAATCACCTTGGGGTTGGAAAGCACTCTTTATTTTCTGTATTTTGGGTGGAATTTTCATGTTTATTTTCTGGTTAGCGGTCACGAATGAACCTGACTACATGCCTAGCCAGCAACAAAAGCAGAATACTCAGCAACACGCCTTTAAAAGTGCGCCAGCTATGTCACAAGAAGCATTGGCAAAAGCACAAGCAGATCGTGAAGCACGTGAAGCTTTGGCTGCTGAAACTGCAGATGCACACGGTATGACTGAAACAGAACATGCCAATATGCCTGAAAACCATGAGCCAGCACCCGCACATGGACATTAATATGCGCTAGCGGCTCTGTTCATACAGTTTATAAAAAGAAATCGCCATGATCACATTCCATCATGGCGATTTTTATTTTGCACGATTAAAATCAGGACTATCGACAATTCATTTAAAATATCAATCGCATATCTACATGCGGAATACCACAATCTAAATACGACTCACCCTCAACCTGAAAACTCAAACTTTGATAAAACGGAATCGCGTGTTCCTGCGCAGACAACTTGACCCACGGACGTTGCTGCTGCTTTGCCACCTGAATAATATGCTGCATTAAAACACGTCCCACACCTAAACCGCGCTGTGATTTCAACACTGCGACCCGTCCAATACTGTGATTTTCCAGTAAACGTGCTGTTGCAATCGCCTGTCCAGTTGCATAGACCACAAAATGCAAGGCAACTGCATCTTGTGCATCCCACTCATCTTCAGGCGCAATTCGCTGTTCCTGAATAAAGACTTGCTCACGAATAGATTTGGCCTCTGCAGCAAATTGTGTCCAAGTGCCCGATTGAATTTCATAATCTTGCATCTTTATATCCTGTTCCATCTTGCTTAGCACTTAGAACCAATGCCCTGCTGATCCCACTGATCGTTCAACAACAACTCCAAAGAATGTTTTTGAATACCGTACATGGTTTTTAAATCACGAATTTGTGCCAAAACTGCTTGATCAGGTTCACTCCAATTTTGACGTTTGGTTGCCAAAATCATTTTGTTTTTACTGGTGTGTTCTAAAGCGACAAACTCAAAAACTTTGGTGTCATAACCATAGGCTTTGAGCAATAAAGCGCGGATGGTATCGGTTAACATTTCCGCCTGTTGCCCTGCATGAATGCCAAATTGCAGCATCGGTTGCAACACGCTTGGGCTTTGTAATTGTGGACGCAACTCTTTATGGCAACACGGCGCGCACATAATCATTTGTGCATTCAGGCGAATACCAGTATGAATTGCAAAATCGGTGGCGACATCACAGGCATGCAAAGCAATCATTACATCTAAATGTTCTGGCTGATAGGTGCGCACATCGCCCTGAAAAAAATCTAGCTGCTGAAAGTCTGAAGCACTCGCCACCGACTGACAAAACTCAACCATTTTCGGGTTTAGTTCCACCCCAGTCACAAAGGGAATAAATTGCTGCTTTTGCAAATAGTCATAGAGCGCAAAAGTTAAATAGCCTTTGCCTGAACCAAAATCCACCACGCGCAAGGTATTTTCCGAAATTTTGATTTGCGCCAAGGCACCCGAAAAAATTTCAATAAATTTATTAATCTGTTTCCATTTCCGCGCCATGCTCGGAATAATTTGCGCTTTGGCATCGCTAATCCCCAAGTGTTGTAAAAATGGGCTGGATTGATCGACATAACGCTGTTTTCTCGGTCATGTCCTTGTGGTTCTTTCGGTTTCGCTATAGTCGGTGCTGTTTTACTGATGCTAAGCATGGCTTTCTTTTTGTTCTTTTTTAGCTGAATTTCCTGATCTGTCGTGAATAAATTGGCCTGTTTACAATCTGCCAATAAGTGACTCAATTGTATCTGTGCTTCTGCCAAAGGATAGTTTTTGGTGATATCCTGCGTTTTATGGCGATACAAACAAGTTAAAACGGTGTCTTGATTTAGCTGAATCACCCGTAAGGTGATTTTTTCTAATTGTTCCAGTTCGCCTTTATATTGACTCAGCACCACACGATCAAGCTTTTGTGTATCAATGGCTTGCTGAAAAGCCTCTAAGAATTGTTGTTCCTGCACAGAGGGAGAAGCCAAAGTCGACATAATAAAAACCTGAAAAAATTACAATTCAAGTTTAATTGTTATTACCCTAAAAGCAAAATTGAATTACGATACAGTTGTATAATTAAAGAAATTAAAGCAGATTCGCCATGAAATTAAATGCCCCTTTAGTGCCTGATTATGACCTGCAAGAAGAACGGATTAACTATCTGAGCCATGGTGTTGGTGCGGCTTTGGCATTTATTGCAGGTATTCTTTTAATCATTAAAGGTGCGTATTTAAGTACGGGACAATGGCTAGGTTTGTGGGCCTATGCAATAAGCATGGTACTGCTTTTTTCTGCTTCAATGCTGTATCACATGGCAACCGCAGCAGACCGTCGTTATTTTTATAAAAAGTTAGATCACACCGCAATTTATTATTTAATTGCAGGGACTTATACCCCATTTTTATCCATCGCGATTCCTACTCAAAAAGCACAATATTTGTTAATTGCCCTGTGGATTATTGCCCTGATTGGCACCCTATTTAAACTGGTATTTATCAACCGTTTTCATAAAATTTCTTTAATTGCCTACTTGGTGATGGGTTGGTTAGCCGTTCTGGTCATGGACGATATGCAAGCCTATTTAAGCAGCCAAGCCCTGACCTTTTTGCTAATTGGCGGCATTGCCTACACCGTGGGTGCATTGTTTTATGCCTTAAAACGCGTAAGATATACCCACGCAATTTGGCATGTATTTGTCTTAATTGGTGCAGGCGCACACTTTCTGGCAATTTATCTGTATGTGATTTAACGCTGAATATCGCTCATGTCTTACAGATAAAACGATCAGATTTGAATGGTGTTCATGGATGCAGTTTTGTAACCGACTTCTTGTTCAAAAAAGTATAACTACAAGAAGTATCTACTATTTTTCTGCCAGTGCGGTCTGTGCCAAATTGCACTTTCATTTAAAATTCACTTTACATAAGGTCCTGTATGGCATCTTCATCTACTGCTGCCGCTGAACAGCCGACTCAAAATTCTAAATTTCGAGTACTGACTGCAAGCTTGGTCGGTACCACCATCGAGTTTTTTGACTTTTATATCTACGCCACTGCGGCAGTCATTATTTTCCCGTATCTGTTCTTTCCGATCAGTACTGACCCAATGACGGCAACCATTCAATCTCTCGCCACCTTTGCAATTGCCTTTATCGCCCGTCCAATTGGCGCAGCTTTATTTGGACATTTAGGAGATCGGATTGGACGCAAAGCCACTTTGGTCGCGGCATTATTGACCATGGGAATTTCTACAGTCTGTATTGGTTTACTGCCGACGTATGCACAAATTGGGATTATCGCGCCATTACTGTTGGCGTTGTGTCGCTTAGGGCAAGGTTTAGGCTTGGGCGGTGAATGGTCGGGAGCAGTACTGTTAGCCACAGAAAATGCCCCTGAAGGTAAACGTGCTTGGTATGGCATGTTCCCACAATTGGGCGCTCCGATTGGTTTTATTCTTGCCACAGGTTCATTCCTTATTTTAGGTGCGCTGATGTCTGAGCAAGACTTTATGACATGGGGCTGGCGCATCCCGTTTATTTCGAGTGCCTTATTGGTGATTGTCGGTTTATGGATTCGCTTAAAACTGCATGAAACGCCTGCCTTCCAAAAAGTGTTGAATAAACAAAAAGAAGTCAATGTGCCATTTATTCAGGTCTTTAAAAAACACGCTAAAATGTTAGTGCTCGGTACAATCGCTGCAATTTGTACCTTTGTGGTGTTTTATCTGACTACGGTATTTGCCTTGCAATGGGGCACCAAACAACTGGGTTATTCACGTGAAGAATTCTTAAAACTTCAACTACTAGCCACATTGTGTTTTGCTGCTTTTATTCCCCTCTCAGCCGTTTTAGCCGAAAAATTTGGACGTAAAACCACCTCTATCGCAGTGTGCATCATCTCTGCAATTTTTGGCTTATTTTTTGCCGATATGCTTGCTTCAGGCAGCACGTGGATTGTATTTATTTTCCTGTGTATTGGCTTGGCAATTATGGGACTTACTTACGGGCCCATTGGTACAGTATTGTCTGAAATTTTCCCAACATCTGTACGCTATACAGGCTCCGCACTCACCTTTAACTTGGCGGGTATTTTTGGCGCATCGTTTGCCCCACTCATTGCCACCAAACTTGCCACCACTTATGGCTTGGCTGCAGTTGGTTATTATTTAAGTGCAGCATCCATCTTGTCTTTAATCGCATTTTTAATGATTCGAGAAACCAAGCATGATGATGTAAACAATCAAATTTAAGCGCAAAAATTGCATCAAAAAACCAGCCTCGGCTGGTTTTTTTCATGTAGGCGATGGTGACGGTGCTTACAATAATTCAATAATATCAATCGTGGGCGGCACACCAAAACGAAAAGGAACACCGACCATTCCTGTCCCTACAGTCACAAATACATCGGCATGATCATGGCGATATAACCCCTTTTTATGCCCTAAAATAGATACTTTTTTCATCACATAATCGGTCAGCCACGGCAGTTCAACCTGCCCACCATGGGTATGTCCTGCCAACATCAACGGACGTGTCGGCAATTTTGGCACCATATCCACTGTATCGGGGTTATGTGATAACAACACCCACGGCTTATCCTGAGGTAAATCGGGCATATAGCGCATGTCGGTTTTACCTGCCCATAAATCGCCAATACCGAGCAAACGAAACTCATCAAACTCGACAATTCTACCTTCAATATCAATCACGTTATTTTGTTCTAAAGCCGTTTTTAACAGCTCTTGAATGGGCGGGCCAGGATACTGCTCATCATGATTACCATTTACCGAATATACAGGCGCACAAATTTCTTTTAATACCGCCAATTCTTCGACCAATTTATTTTCAGGCTCATAAGTCCAGTCGCCTGCTACAACGACAATATCGGGGTTTTGCAAATTGAGTTTTTTCACAATTTGCTTCAATTGACGCTCATGCCCAGAAAACAAGCCAATATGTAAATCTGCAATTAAAGCAATTTTGACAGGCTTTAATAAACGGCGATCTGCATGAATTTGATATTTGGTAGTTTTGACTTGAATCAAATGCGGTTCAATAAAACGCGCATAGCTCAACACAGCACTGACTAAAAATACAAAAATCGCTTCGTGGATGGAGTAATAGCCCTGAATACCCGCATAAACACTAAAAAAAACCAAAGGCGGCAACAGGTAAGACAAATAAAATGCCAACAAATGCACAAAGGCCTTAAACGGGTGAATGGTTTCTGTATTGGCCTGACTGCGCCATGCTTGCGAAACTGCCCACAGCGCCAAAATTGCCATACCCATATAGAAATACAACACGACTGAATCGTTATCCCACATATTTATTCTCTATTACTTCATACTTCTGCTATTCAATGCTGCGCTAAACCCAGATGTCGCATTTAACCCACACACGTCATATATCTGTATTGTCATATTTATCTTTTCATAGCTGACAATTATACTCAAACCCTATTTTTAACTTATTTGCTCCTCGTGCTAAAAAGGAATTTAATTTGGCAAACCGCAGCTCATCCGCTCCATTTCAAAATATTCGGCACAACGTCTTGTGGCTGAGTTGCGCCTTCGTTTTGACACTCTCAGGCTGTAGCACGCTGCCCAAACAAATTGAACATCCGATCCAGATGGCGTTTGAAACCCCAACCGATCAAACCAGTTTGGCCAAAATTGTACTGCCGCTACGCGAAAAATATCCGCAGCTTACGGGTTATCATGTCCTGTATGATCCGCTCGAAGCCCTAGCAGCACGTATCTATCTGATTAATAAAGCAGAAAAATCTTTAGATTTACAATATTATATTTGGGATAACGATAAAATTGGCGCGCTTGCACTACACGCCATTATTCGTGCGGCAGATCGTGGGGTGAAAGTCCGCTTATTGGTCGATGATAACAATGCCAAAAAAATGGAAGGCATTTATCTCGCGCTCGATCAACACGTCAACATCGACATCAAACTGTATAATCCATATCGCTTTCGACATTATCGTGCCATGGACATGATTTTGGATTTGAAGCGTATTAACCGTCGTATGCACAACAAAAGCTTTATTGCCGATAACCAAATTTCTCTGATTGGTGGGCGCAATATGAGCAATCAATACTATAACGTCAGCGACAATTATCAATTTTCTGATGTCGATGTGATGTTAGTCGGCTCGGCTTCGGATGAAATTATTCACTCTTTTGATGAATACTGGAATGATGACTATGCTTATTCAGTCAAGCAATTGGTCAATCCACAACATTACACCTTGCGTTATGAAAGCTTAAAACAGCAATTAGAACAGCACGATCAAGAAGCCACCGTACAAAATTATTTAGATTTGGTGACTCGTTCTAAAGCGATTGAACAGTGGATGACGCATAGTATTAAGTTCGATTGGGTCAGTGCTGAAGTGGTCAAAGATGCGCCGAGTAAAATTAAAGACCGCGCCTCAAAAGAAGAACATCTCAACTTTCAATTGCTGACGCATTTAGAGAAGCCAAGCAGTAGTGTCGATATTATTTCTGCGTATTTTGTCCCCGAACAATCGGGGGCAGAAAAACTAAAAGACTTGGCGGATGATGGCGTTCAGGTACGCGTACTGACCAACTCCTTTAAAGCCAACGATGTTCCTGTGGTGCATGCTTTTTACGCCAAATATCGAGAAGATTTATTGGCAAATAACGTGCAGCTGTATGAGTTTTTGGCGCGACCTGAAATGGAAAACCTAAACACACATACGCACGAAATTTCCAAAAAAGCCAAAGTCAGTATGAAAGGTTTAAGCCGTTCTAGTTTACATGCCAAACTCATGGCATTGGATGAAAAACAGGTATTTATTGGTTCGTTTAATTTTGACCCACGCTCGGCATATTTAAATACTGAAATTGGGGTGATTTTAAACAGTCCGCCATTGGCTCGCGCAGTTCACCACACCATGGATGTCAATTTGTCCAAATATGCTTATAAACTGGTTTTGGATGCACAGCAAAACATTCAATGGCACATGAAAAATCCACAAGGCGAAACTCAAATTCTGAAAAAAGAACCAGGGATGAAATGGTATCAACGTGCGGCAATGAAAATTACCTCATGGCTGCCAATTGAAGGCTTTATGTAGCAACATAATATTGAAGCTGTTGGATGATGACCATTATTCTTAAAAAAATGTGATGTGCTTAGGCTATCTTTAACATGAAGATGCGCCTAAGCATGTTTTATGATGTCAGCACTTGTGGTTTTAATACCTGACGATGCAACTCAGCCAAACCTTCTGTCATGCGTTCCTGTACCACAGCAGTTAAAGATTCAATATCGTGCCCTTCTACCACAATTGCAGGTAACGCCATTAAATGCGCTGTCACTTTCGGCATTTCCAAAACATCTTTCACATGATCAACAAAGGTCATGTCATTAATAAACGGCGCAACAGTATCTAACTCACCTTGCTGATTCACATAACAAATCAGACAAATTTGCACAGGTCGTTTGGCTTCAATTGCTGCCCCTAAAATACGACCATGCACTTTTTTAATTTTGCTTCCATCTGACGTGGTCGCTTCAGGAAAAAATAATACAGGAATATCTTGTTTTAAAAATTGCGTGATTTGTTCACGAATTTTGACTGAATCGCCAGAGCCACGCTTAATAAATAGCGTCCCCCCACCTTTGGCTAACTTACCCAATAACGGCCATTTTTCAATTTCAGCTTTGGCCAGAAAAAATACCCGCGCACTAGAACCCAATACCGCTACATCTAACCACGAAATATGATTACTGACCCATAGCGCAGGGTCATGCGGAATTTCACCATGAATTTGCACTTCAATATTAAAAACTTTGCACAATTGACGGCAAAAATATTGCACATAGCGCGTATTGTTCGGGTTGTTGGTGTCTTTATACAATTGATGACGATAGACCAAATAAAACCCTTCACCAATCGCGCCAGCCGTTGCCAGAACTTTTTTGCTATACAAAGCAAGCTTTGCAAAACCATGAATTGGAGATGTGTGAGTTTCAACAGCTGGGTTCATAGGGTCATCACTAATTGTTAAACGCAAAACAACGTATAAAGGTCTATATTTTGCTCATTCTACACTGTTCAATCTGAACTTGCATTGATAATAAAAACCGAAACCTGCATGCAAACATGCGACTTTTGGCAAAATCTAAATAGATAAATTCTATATTGGGGTCATCCTTATAATTGAGTTTACATACGTTGATATAGCATCAAATCAGGGCGCAGGAAAAATCCAATCATCTATTTCCCTGCACAAACATTTTTTCTACTAGAATATAGCTTTAGCATGGAGATTGCGCTGAGTGGAAAATTTTGTGCCACATCAAGATGGCGAGCGTGTTGTACTGGTCAGTGTCGCTGTCCAAATTTTAGAAGACCTAGATGCCGAAGAATTTCAGCTCTTGGCTGAATCTGCGGGTGCAGAAGTTTTACAACACGTCCACACTCAACGTAGTAAACCCGATGCCAAACTCTTTATTGGCTCAGGCAAAGCCGAAGAAATTGCCGCATTGGTCAAAGAACACGACGCCAATTTGGTCATTTTTGATCATGCACTCAGTCCTGCACAGGCACGTAATTTAGAAAAAGTGATGCAATGCCGTGTGGTTGACCGTACCGAACTCATTTTAGATATTTTTGCTCATCGCGCCCGCACTTACGAAGGTAAATTACAGGTCGAATTGGCACAATTACAACATTTATCTTCACGTTTGGTGCGTAGTCGCAGCAACTTAGACAGTCAAAAAGGTGGTATCGGCTTACGTGGTCCTGGGGAAACCTTGCTTGAAACTGACCGACGCTTATTGCGTATTCGCATGGGACAACTAAAAACCAAACTCGATAAAGTCCGTCAAACCCGTGCACAAGGTCGTGTGGCTCGGCAAAAAGCCGCCATTCCTACCGTTTCATTGGTCGGTTATACCAACGCAGGCAAATCGACCTTATTTAATATTTTGGCGCAAAGTGATGTCTATGCTGCTGACCAACTGTTTGCTACGCTTGACCCTACTTTACGGCGTTTAGAATGGGATGGCATCGGACGTCTGGTATTGGCAGACACCGTTGGCTTTGTAAGAAACCTATCTCACTCTTTGGTGGAATCTTTTAAAGCAACTTTGGAAGAAACCTTAGAAGCCAGTTTATTGCTGCATGTGATTGATTCAAGCAGCCCCGATGTGTTGGAACAAATTGAAGCAGTCGAAGGTGTGCTAAAAGAAATTGGCGCAGATGTACCTATTTTGCGGGTTTACAATAAAATTGATGTCTCAGGCGAAACAGCCAAAATTATCTATGAAAAACCGCATCAACCTGACCGTGTCTATGTATCGGCACATTCAAGGCAAGGTTTAGACTTGTTAAAACAAGCCGTACATGAATGTTTGATGGGGCAAATTCAAAAGTTTGATCTTAAATTACAACCTGCTTATGGCAAACTGCGCAATCAACTGTATGCGCTCAATGTCATTCAGGCAGAACAGTACGATGATGAAGGTCAATTACATCTACAAGTCAGCATGGCACCACATAAACTGGAACAACTGATTAAACAGGCACATTTACCGATAGACGAAATTTTAGGTGCACAGGCAGAACAATTTAAACGTCCGCTTGAAGCATTTGAAATTGACGATCAGATCGGTTAAAACGTGATAAGTAAAATTTTAATGAAAGATCAAAAATGAGCAGGATAAAACATATCGATTGGCCAGCATGGATCGGCACACTCCTTTTGATTATTGTGTTTCGTGAAGCCTCTGTATGGATCATGACCCAATTTAATCACCCAGAATTAGGCAATTTAGTCGGTTTGCTCAGCCTGCTGGCGGTATTATTTACATGGCGCAAACTCAGTAAAATTCCTGCTCGTCTGGTCGATACCAACAACAAAATCATGAAAGAAAGTGCCTTTGCCTTTTTACCCATCAGCGCGGGTTCATTAATTATGCTCACGCACATGGGCAAACAAATTCCAATCTTCTTAATTGTGTTGTTTATCAGTACGCTGATCCCGCTTTGGCTGTATGCCATAATGGCAAAACGCTGGCTTTAGGAGATTAAAATGCTGTCAATTCTATATGGTTTTTTAATCACTCTCGTTGCATATTTACTGGCAAAACCTTGCAACCAAAAAGTCCCGCAAATCCCTGTGATTGTCTTTGGCATGTGTTTTGTGTTGCTACTGTTGTATTTTTTCGGGATTCCATACGAAACTTACGTCGCACAAACCAACCCTTTGTTTAATCAATTATTGGGCTATGTGACAGTTGCACTCGCCATTCCTCTAGCAGCCATGCGTTATGACGATTTACCCCTCAAAGCGATTTTAGGTATTTTGTTCTTTGCCAGTCTTAGTGCTGTGGCGCTGCCGATGGGGCTTGCTTATGCGCTACATATGTCCAGTGCCGATATTATGGCATTTGCCACCCGTGCAGTGACCACGCCGATTGCGATTAATATCGCCACGCTTTTGGAAGCCCCAATTCAACTGGCAGTCTTGATTGTGATTTTATCGGGTGTTGTAGGTGCTGCTTTTTCACCACTTATTTTAAGGCATATCAATGATGAACGTGCTTCAGGTTTGGCACTTGGCTTAGCTGCACATGCCATTGGTACTGCTCAAGCATGGCAACGTGGCAGTGTTGCAGGACGTTATGCTGCCTTTGGCATGGCAGTCAATGCAGTCTTTACCGCAGTTTGGCTGCCAACATTTATACTGTATTTACAAAGAATGTGACTGAGCAATCACTTTTAAAGATTGTGACCATTTCACTTTCTTTTTATTATGAAATATCCAGTTTGCGAAATGAAGGAACATTGAACATGGTCAAGATGAAACTCACCGTTGCCTTAATCTGCTCAGCCTTAGGTAGTTTTGCGCTGGCTCAAGATATTACAGGAACTTGGAAAAACATTGACGATAAAACGGGTTCATCTAAAGCCATTTTAGAAATTCGTCAGGAAAGCAATGGTAGCTATACCGCTAAAATCGTTAAAGTGACGCCACGCCCAGGTTACACACCAAGAGAAACCTGTGTCAACTGCCCTGCGCCTTATACCAACCAACCGATTTTAGGTATGGATGTACTCACTGGCTTAAAATATACAGGTAATTCCAATTTCACAGGCGGGAAAATTATTGACCCTTTAAGCGGCAATATCTACAGCACCAAAGCCAAATTAAGCAGCAATGGTAAACGTCTGACCATGCGTGGTTATGTGGGCGTATCTGCTTTAGGACGTAGCCAAACTTGGATTAAAAGCGACTAATTAATTGCTTCACTTTTCACTTAAAATGCCACACGTTCGTGGCATTTTTTATTGGTTTTCTTACATTTTAGTCGCAACTTTAAGATTAATTTTTTCTCAAATCGCTTGACTCCTACCACAACTCGCTTTATATCTTGAATAAACCTCTGTGATCAATTTCGGCAATCAAAGGAACTGATATGAAGAAAAATTTACTGATAGGTGCATTTGCAAGCTTAATGTTCAGTGGCAGTTTATTTGCTGCAGACTTAACTGGAACTTGGCAAAGCATTGATGACAAAACTGGCTCACCTAAGGCTTTAATTGAAATTACCAAAGCGGAGAATGGTACGTTTACGGGTAAAATTATCAAAGTCACACCAAGACCGGGCTATACCCCAAAAACTATGTGTGTGAATTGCCCTGCACCTTATACCAACAAACCTTTGGTCGGTTTGGAAATTATTAGTGGCTTAAAGCATGTGGAAAATAACAACTATGCCGATGGGCGTATTTTAGATCCACTTACAGGCAAAATGTATAGCCTGAAAGGTCGTTTAGCATCTAATAATAAACGTCTCACTTTACGTGGTTACGTCGGAATTTCAGCCATTGGTCGGACACAAACGTGGATTCGCCAACAATAAGCGAGTAATTGTGTCTCATCGGTCATTTTTTCAAGATCCTCAGGGCTTTGTTCAAGCCCTATTCAGAGATTAGACTAGCTGCAAAGACCGAGTAAGGGAAATAAAATGATTCAAAAATTGGCTTTAGGAATAGCCGTCATCTTCGGCAGCCTTAGCACTTTGGCGATGGCACAAGATTTAGCGGGCACTTGGCAACAAATTGATGATAAAACAGGCTCACCCAAAGCTGTCATCGAAATTCGTAAAGAAGCCAATCAAACTTATACGGGTAAAATTATTAAAGTAACTCCACGTCCAGGTTATACCCCACGTGAACTTTGTAATAAATGCCCTGCGCCCTATACTAACCAACCTATTTTAGGGATGGACATTTTAAAAGGCTTACAACAAGTCAAAGACAGCAATAATTACGAAAAAGGACGCGTAATTGATCCATTGGCAGGTCGTATTTACGATGCAAAAATTCGAATCAACTCGACAGGTAAGCGCTTGACTTTGCGCGCTTATATGGGGGTATCTACACTAGGTCGCAGCCAAACTTGGATTCGGATTCAATAAAATTCAAGATAAAAATAGCCACCTCAATAGGTGGCTATTTTCATTTCATCATCACATTTTTAAATTTTAAAGATGAATGTTATTACCATTCTGCCAGCGGATTATCCACTGCAAACAATTGCTGATCTTCCAAACGATAAGCCACAAGCTGATTGCCCCACACACAACCGCCATCCACATTTTGAATATTGTCGGCTACCGTTTGTCCCTGCAATGCTGCCCAATGACCAAATACGATTTGATGTGTTTGCGCAGCTAAAGATGGATATTCAAACCACGGTTTAAAACCTTCTGGCATCGGATCATCTAAGGCATCTTTAAAGCTGAATTCCAAACCACCCTGTAAATTGGCTAAACGCATACGGGTCAAATAATTGGTAATACAACGTAAACGCGCATGTCCCGTTAAATCATCCGACCAAACTGTAGGTTCTGCCCCATACATTTCCTTAAAAAATGCATCCACCACAGCAAAATCTTCATGCCCAATGACCGCTTCGACTTCTTTAGCATAGGCTGCTGTTTGTGCAGCATCCCAAATATGGGGAATACCTGCATGGGTCAAAATCGTATTTTCATTCGGAAAAAGACACAAAGGCTGTTTGCGTAGCCAGTCAATTAAATCATCACTGTCAATCGCATCAATTACATCGCGGGTATTGTCTTGCTCTTTAATTTTCTTTAAGCCACGTGCGCCTGCTAACAGCGTCAAATCGTGATTGCCTAAAACTGTTGCTGCAACGCCGCGATCGACCAGTTTTTTAATAAAGCGCAATGCACCAATTGAGTTTTCACCACGTGCAACCAAATCACCAGCAAACCAGATAAAATCCTGATCAGGGTCAAACTGTATTTCTTTTAATAACAGTTTTAAGGCTTCAAAGCAGCCCTGCACATCACCAATGACATAGTTGTATCGAATTGCTGCCATTAATTCACCATCTGATCTGCCAATGCGACAAATGCACTCAAACTTAAAGTTTCAGGACGTGCCATTGGGTCTACCCCTGCACGTTCAAACGCATCTTCAGCCAACATGCCTTTTAAGCTATTGCGCAATGTTTTACGACGTTGGGTAAATACATGCGCCACCAAACGTGCCAATGCTTTTTCATCTTTGGCAATAATCGGTTTAGTCACATAAGGCTCTAAACGGAATACTGCAGAAGTCACTTTAGGCGGTGGATTAAATGCGCCAGGCGGTACTTCAAACAAGAACGTTGGCTTACAGTAATACTGCATCATCACCGATAAACGCCCATATTCTTTGGTATTCGGTTCAGCCGTGATACGATCTACCACTTCTTTTTGCAGCATAAAGTGCATGTCTTTAACTTTGTCACCAAACTCTAAGAGATGAAACAAAAGCGGCGTCGAAATGTTATACGGCAAGTTTCCAACCACACGTAGCGGGCGCCCTTCCTGAAATAACTCGGTAAAGTCATATTTCAGCGCATCACTTTCTACAATAGTTAAACGCTCAGGATGTGGCACACGTCCCGGTAAGCCTGCGGCCAAATCACGGTCTAATTCCACTACAGTCAAAGCATCACACTCACCAATTAAAGGTGAGGTCAATGCCGCTAAACCCGGTCCAATCTCGACAATATTATCGCCTGGACGTGGGTTCACTGAGCGGACAATTTTGGCAATCACGCGTTGATCATGCAAAAAGTTTTGACCAAAGCGTTTACGAGCCTGATGCCCTTCATCTTTTGGGTTTAGGGCATTAATTTGATACATAAAGATTTCCAAGCTGAAATTATGAACGTGCTAAATCCAGCGCTAAATCGACAGCAACATGCAAGCTAGAACTTTTCGCAAGTCCCGTACCTGCGAGGGAGAGCGCTGTGCCGTGATCGACTGAAGTGCGAATAAACGGTAAGCCTAAAGTAATATTGATTGCTTCACCAAAGCCCTGAGATTTTAACACAGGTAAACCCTGATCGTGATACATCGCTAAAACTGCATCGGCATCTTTTAAATTTTCTGGGGTAAATAAAGTATCTGCAGGTAAACTTAAACTGAGATTTTCACCGCGATTACGGTAATTTTGCAGCACAGGATTAATCACCTCAATTTCTTCCATGCCTAAATACCCATCTTCGCCCGCATGTGGGTTCAAACCACAGACCAATACTTTAGGATGTTCAATTTTAAACTTGCTTTTTAGATCGTGCAGCAAAATATCAATTACTTGTTCTAAACGTGTTTTGGTAATGGCATCTGCCACGGCACGTAAAGGTAAATGCGTGGTCGCCAAGGCAACGCGTAAGGTTTTGGTGGCTAACATCATCACCACACGCGCAACACCTGCAAACTCCTGATAATATTCAGTGTGCCCACTAAAAGAAATACCAGCTTCATTAATAATAGATTTTTGCACGGGTGCTGTCGCCACGCCCACACTCTTACCTGTCATTGCATAAGAAGCTGAGCGACGTAATTGCTCCAAAACGTAAGTTGCATTTTGTGCATTTAAATGCCCCAACTCAACATCTACAGCCAAAGGCACATGCTCAACATATAACTGCCCAAGCGCTGCAGGCTGTTGCTGACCTGAATATTCAATCAATTCGACTTGTTGCTTTAGAATTTCGGTGCGTTGTTGTAATAATTGATGATCTGCCAATACAACAATTGGACGCTCATCTTGTCGATTTGCCAGACTTAAACAAATATCAGGTCCAATACCTGCAGGTTCACCACTGGTGACATATAAAGGGCGCATGCAGCTTCATCCACTATAGCTAGGTGTAGCTGAATTATAGCGCCATCCTGAGCAAAATTGTTTTATCTCCAATCTAATCTAAATCGGCTATCTAAGATGCCCATCTGATGCGCCCACTCTGAAATGCCAATCACGACCGCGCATAACAACAAACCTATAAATAGTATTTTGGGCGCTTGCTGAATAACTGCTCGATAGTTTTGATCAGATAGACTCAACATGATGAAGCCACCGATGCCATATAGCATAAAAGGGAGCAAGGTCATGTGCATAAATACAGAATAGATTAAGATAAAAGCAAATACATCAGTACCATAAGCTGCACCTACGAACAAAAATGCCAGTTCATACAGACCAATCAATGTGATGAAAAAACCTGCTATAAATTTTAGCAGTTTATTTGGTTGCGGCTTTAATGCTTCTGTCGTTAATGCTTTTGTCGTTGTAGCGATGCGTTCTAAATCATCAGACATAGTGATCCGTCCTCATCATTATTATTTGCTGCGACCATACAGAAAAAGCTAAAACAGCACTAGATAAAGAAGATCAATACCTGATTTTTACTGTCGTGAAATGGTCGCTAGAGGTGATTTTGCTTTTATAACCAAACTTGATAAAATATAGCGCTTAAAATGTGACTTTTCCATTGTAGTTCTACCCATTCTCAGGTAGAATTCGGACTCCTTTTTGTTTGGACAGCTTCCATAGTCCAAACCAACTATAATAGGTAGTGGTTTAATGAAAACTCTCAGCGCTAAGCCAGCTGAAGTTCAACACGACTGGTACGTTGTTGATGCTTCTGGCAAAACTCTAGGTCGCCTTGCGACAGAAATCGCTCGTCGTTTACGCGGTAAGCACAAAACTTCTTATACTCCTCACGTTGACACTGGCGACTACATCGTTGTTATCAATGCTGAGCAAGTTCAAGTGACTGGTAACAAATCACTTGACAAGAAATACTATCGCCACACTGGTTTCCCTGGTGGTATCCGTGAAACTAATTTCGAGAAATTAGTTGCTCACAAACCAGAAGAAATCTTCCAACGCGCTGTAAAAGGCATGTTGCCAAAAGGTCCTCTTGGTTATGCTATGATCAAGAAAATGAAAGTGTACGCTGGTGCTGAGCATCCTCACACAGCTCAACAGCCACAAGTTTTGGACATCTAAGGGATACAGCACATGGCTACTAACTATGGTACAGGTCGCCGTAAGACCGCAACTGCACGTGTTTTCTTATCAGCTGGTACAGGTAAACTCGTAATTAACAACCGTACTCTTGAGCAATATTTCGGTCGTGAAACTGCTCGTATGATCGTACGTCAACCATTAGAGCTTCTTGAAGCTACTGAAAAATATGACCTTTACATCACTGTTGCTGGTGGTGGTATTGGTGGTCAAGCTGGTGCAATCCGTCACGGTATTACTCGTGCATTGATCGCATCTGACGACACTTTAAAACCTGCTCTTCGTCAAGCTGGTTTCGTTACTCGTGATGCTCGTGAAGTTGAACGTAAGAAACTTGGTTTACGTAAAGCTCGTAAACGTCCACAATTCTCTAAACGTTAATTCGTTTACCGAATCGGACACAAAAAAAGCCTTGGATTTTCCAAGGCTTTTTTTATGCAAATCAACGAGCTGAGCATTTTAAGCCAGATAAACAATTCGGATTCACATACACCAAAAATCAAAATTCAATACAGTCCAAAAATTGAAAACCAATCAACAAATATCTCATACACTTTTATCAGCTTTGCTGGGTGATTTTAGTGGCTAAGTTTAGTATCCTATTCTATTCATTTGGTTTTATTTCGGATTATGTCAGTCGAGAACGCACCCTTACAAGGCATTACCCTCTACAGTCATGCGGACGACTTTCGCTCACATTGGATTCGTTACGTTCTGGCCGAAAAACAAATCAAATATCAATTGATTCTTGTCGATCATGAGGATGAAGACCTCGCTAGTCTCAATCCCTACAATCAATTGCCCATCTTATTAGAAAATGATCTCAAATTATTCAATAGCAGCATAATTTCAGAATATCTTGATGATCGTTATCGACAAAATAAACTCTATGCCGATGCCCCTATGCCACGTGCAGAACAACGTCAATATATTTGGCGCTTTGAGCAAGATTGGTTCAAGCTCGCCGATGACATGCTGTGCCACCCAGACAGCTTAAATCCCCAAGCGCAACGTACAGCACAAAAACAATTACGTGATACACTCATTTCACTTACACCACTATTTCAACATTATCCTTTTTTCATGTCTGAAACATTTAATATTTTAGACTGCATGTTGGCGCCATTATTTATACGGCTCAAAGCCATGGGTATTGAGCTACCAAAACAACACTGTAGACCTATTTTTCTCTATTGCCAGCGTATTTTTAATCGTCCTGCATTTTTAAAATCGATGACCTTGCAGGAAAAAAGTCGCTATCAGGAATTTTTAATTCATACTTAAAGAGCATATTATGTCTGAATCTGAAATCAATTTAAGTCCAACCCGTCCTTATTTAGCCCGCGCAATTTATGAATGGATTTGTGATAACCAACTCACACCACATTTATTGGTCGATGCTACACAGCCGAATACGCTTGTTCCTGAACAATTTATTCAGGATGGTCAGATTGTCCTAAATATCGTTCCACATGCAGTGCATGCCTTACACATGAGCAATGATGCAATCACCTTCTCTGCACGCTTTGGTGGCGTATCACGCGACTTATATGTACCTATGAATGCCGTCGTAGGTATCTATGCAAGAGAGAATGGACAAGGCTTATTCTTTGATCCAAGTGAGTATGCACATATCCAAAATGATCAAGATGCTTTAGAATCAAAGACTGAAGAAAAAACCGAACAAACTAAGAAAAAACCAAGCCTTAGATTATTAGATTAAAACAATGGAGTAGTGAATGGCTTTTGATTTAGTACAATATTTTGCAGCGCAGATTAAACTTCAAAAGCCCTCGCTTTTGAAACAATATAATGCTGTTGATCGCGACCAATATATTCAAGAAATCAATGCGCTGAGCTTAGGCAAACTGGTCAGTCTGTGGCGAGAAGACAACCAAAAACTTTATCAAGAAATTGATCATCAAGATGAATTATATATTCAGGAAATTGCACGTCGACTCACCACATCTCCACACAATCAGTCACCTCTCTCCAAAACTGAGCTTGAACAGAATATTAGTGAAGTCTTAGCCTTACAACTCACAGAGCTCAAGCAATTGGATCAAACCGGTAATTTTGGCAATAAAGGTCTAGGTGAATTATTGCTAGGTCAAATTGAACATTTATCTGGTCAAGCGGATGATTGGGTTTGGTCAACAAACGATCTAATAGAGTTAAAAGGTTCTAAACCAATTCCTCAAGAAGAGCTATCATTAGAGGCATCAATGAAGGAGTTTAATCAAATGGTACAACAACATACCCACGATGATCATCAAAATATTGAGCCTGTAGAAGCAATTGTACCCACTTGGTCTAAAGTACTAGAACCTATCGTTGCGATTGCGATTTTAGCAATTCTATGGTGTTCCGTTACTCAATTATTCGCTTAAATCAATCTTCTATCTAAGCCGTAATAAAACCATCATCATCTGATGGTTTTATTTTGCCTTCACTTTTTATAGTTTTATTTTTCTAACTTTATTTTCTTTTTGCATAAAAAAACACCCCCAACGCTAGTTGAGGGTGTTTGAATAATGAGCTGGCGATGACTTACTCTCACATGGGTAACCCCACACTACCATCAGCGCGAAGAGGTTTCACTTCTGAGTTCGGGAA